>JAFVYN010000100.1 GCA_017508605.1 Clostridia bacterium | reverse complement strand
CCCTCCCCACTCACAAAAAACCCTTGCATTTTCCCCACATCTATGCTACAATAAAATAAAAACGTAAAAGGAGCCCCCTATGGCGCTGATTCATCTGAACTTTCATTCCGACACGCTTGGCATGGCAATGCAAGCGGACGTCATTTTACCCCAAAAGAACACCTCACTGATCGGTATGCAGACCTCGGAGAGCGAGACTTATAAGACCCTCTGGCTGTTACACGGACTTTCGGACGATAACACCATCTGGCAGCGCCGCACCTCGATCGAGCGCTACGCTTCGGAAAAGGGCATTGCCGTCGTCATGGTCAATGCCGACAGAAGCTGGTACTGCGACATGAAATACGGCGGCCGCTATTTCACCTATCTCACCGACGAACTGCCGAAGATCTGCCGCCACTTTTTCCGCGGTATGTCGGCGCGCCGTGAGGATAACCTTGTCGCGGGACTTTCGATGGGTGGCTACGGCGCTCTGAAATGCGCTCTGACCTATCCCGACCGCTATATCGCCGCCGCTTCCCTCTCGGGCGCTGTGGATATCGCCGCTTACGTAGAGGGCAAGAGCGAGATGAGTGAACCCTATTGGTATTCGATCCTCGGCGACTTCGACAAGGTAAGGGGCAGCGAAAATGATCTCTTCGCCCTTGCCGACAGACTGTGTGAAAAAGCCGAAAGACCCCGCCTCTTTCTCTGGTGCGGCACGGAGGACGATCTCATTTTCTCGAACCGCCGTCTGAAGGCGCATTTTGACGCGCTTGGCATTGAGAACACCTACAAGGAAAGCGAAGGCGACCACTCCTGGCATTGGTGGGATCTCCATATCCGTGACGCCATCGAATTTTTTCTTGAAAAATCGGAATAATTTTTAAAAATTTCTTTAAAAATATTGATATTACCCTTGTATTTTCCTTGCAAAAGGTTTATAATACAGAGTACGCAGTATGAAAATACGAAAGGAAGCCAAACTCAGATATGAATATCCGTTACGAATTTACCAAAGAAAAGAAAGTCAAGCCCGACTATAACAAGCTGGGCTTCGGTCAGTATTTCACAGACCATATGTTTTTGATGAACTATTCCGACGAAAAGGGCTGGCACGACGCCCGCATCGTTCCCTACGGTCCGCTTTCGCTCGATCCCGCTTGCGCCGTATTCCACTATGCGCAGGAAATGTTCGAGGGCATGAAGGCGTATAAGACCCAATCGGGTGAGATCCAGCTGTTCCGTCCCATGAAGAACATCGAAAGAATGAACCGCACCAATGAAAGAATGTGCATCCCGAAGGTCGATCCCGAGGATGCGCTCGAAGCGATCAAGGCAATCGTCAAGACCGATGCCGACTGGATCCCCGAGGAAGAGGGCAAGTCGCTCTATATCCGCCCCTTCATCATCGCGACCGACGAAAAGCTCGGCGTTCATCCCTCGCATACATACCTCTTTGCGATCATTCTCTCGCCCGTCGGCGCTTATTACGCAAGCGGTATCAACCCAGTCAAGATCTGCATCGAGCGTGACTACGTCCGCGCTGTCAAGGGCGGTACGGGCTTTGCCAAGGTCGGCGGTAACTACGCTTCCTCCCTCAAGGGTCAGGAAAAGGCAGAAAGCATGGGCTACGCGCAGGTGCTTTGGCTTGACGGTATCGAAAGAAAGTATATCGACGAGGTCGGCGCTATGAACGTCTTCTTCGTCATTGACGGCGAGGTCATCACACCCTCGCTTGACGAAGGCAATATCCTGCCCGGTGTTACCCGCGCGTCCGCGATCGAGCTTCTCAAGAGCTGGGGCATTCCCGTCACCGAACGCCGCCTCGCCATCGACGAGGTACTCACCGCCGCCTCGGAGGGCAGACTCAACGAAGCCTTCGGCACGGGTACTGCCGCCGTCATCTCGCCCATCGGCGAATTGAATGACGAAGGCGTAAAGCACGTCCTCAACAACAACGAGATCGGCCCGATCTCCCGCCGTCTTTACGACACCCTCACGGGTATTCAGTGGGGCAAGGTCGAAGACACGCTCGGTTGGACTGTCAAGGTATAACAATAGGTGTCACCGAAAGGGCTGTTGAAATTCTCAACAGCCCTTTTGTAAGCTTCACGGAAAGGAGCATTATGAAACTCCGACGCTTTTTCAAGAAATGGCATGACTATTCTCCGATCTTCACGATGGTAGTGGCATTTCTCTTCCTCATCACGCTTCTCTTACACGTTCTGTCGATCTGTTTTGAGCCGGTTGCCAACTTCGTCAACCGCTATCCCGCAAGGGGGATCCGCTTTCTGTTAGCCAAAGTGACGGGCATCTTTCCCTTTTCCCTTGCCGAGATCGTGATCTTCCTTCTGATCCCGCTCACCGCCGTCGCCATCGTTCTCGCCTTTCGCTTGTGCCGTAAGGAAGATCCCAAGCCCTCGCGCTATTTTCTTTCGTATCTCATCAGCTTTCTCATGCTGCTCTATTGCGGCTTTGTTCTGACACTCGGCACCTCGTATTTCACCACCACCCTTGACCGTGAGCTTTCGCTTGAGAAAAAGGGCGTTTCCGCCAAGGAGCTGTATGCCGTCACCGAGCAGGTGGTCAAGGAGATGAATACCCTGCTGGATGAGATCACCTTCGATGAGTCGGGACATTCTGTCATGCCCTATTCCTATGACGAGCTGAACGAAAAGCTCAACGCGGCGTATAAGACCTTCACGAAAGAATATTCTTTTGTGGCGTCGCTTTCTTCCAACGTCAAAGGAATTCTCGTCAGCGAGCCACTGACCTATACCCACCTTTCGGGCATCTACACCTATTTCACGGGAGAGGCAAACGTCAATACCAATTTCCCCGACAGTACCCTCGCCTTCACCATGGCGCACGAAATGGCGCATCAGCGCGGCATCGGCAGAGAGGATGAAGCCAATTTCATTGCCTTCCTCGTCGCAATGTCCAGTGACGACAGCTATATCCGTTACAGCGGCTATTACGAAATGTTCAAATATCTCGTCAACGCCCTGTATTCGGCGGATAAAGAGCTGTTCAAAAAAGCCTATGAGATCGCCGATGAGCGCCTCTATCGGGAGATCGTCGCCTTCAACGATTTTTACGAAAAGTATCAGGACAATCTCGCCGCCGACATTGCGGGCAGCATCAATGACAGCTACCAGCAAATGCAGGGTGTCGAAGCCGGTATCAAAAGCTACGGGCTTGTGGTCGACCTCGCCGTAGCGTATTATCACAAATACGAATCCTTTTTTGAATAAAATCACCCCGAAACATGCTCGTATGCTTCAGGCACACGAGCTTGCTTCGGGGTATTTTTTTCAGCTACAGCCACCGCATGCGCACACACGCGGCAGGGACCCTTCGTTACATAGGCTGTCAATTCTTTTTTTCTCTTTCCGCTTTTGCAAAAGAACGCCAATTGTCAAAAGGGCACGCCACGGGCTTCCTTCCCGATTTTCATTCCGATATTTTCTTTTTTCAAAACAAGAAGCATTCACACCGTCAAGCCACGCTGTCATCTTCTGCCGTTTCGATGGCTTCGGTACCGTTTTTGGGGGGCTTTGGGCGGCAAAGATACCGTGTCAGCCAAATCAAGAACAGTGTGATCACTAAACAATGACCGCCGGCGCGATAAGAACAACGATAGCGGGAATGACGATCGTCGTAAAAAAGATCCAAGCGCTTTCTTTGGATTGACGGGCAAACTTTTCGCCCAAGCTTTGTGCCGTATACGGTGCCTTGGTCGGTCCGTTTTCATTCCATCCGAAAGATAAATCATAAAAAAGAATCTCTTGATCGGTATAAACCATCAGATACTTTCTGGCTTCTTCCGGAATGTTGTAATGGAAATAGAGAACGGTATATCCCTTTGGCAACGTGTCACCGTCCGAACGCAAACCTTCGTCATACAGTTGTCTTGTAACGATCGTACCGTCTGACTGCAACGAAACCTTTACCGCCCCGTTACGGTCAATTTGCGCGTTTGCTACACAAGAGCCATTCTCTTCTTCTACGATGGGTACAGTCAGGCTGACAAAACGCAGTGTTTTTTCGTTTACTGTAACCTCGCCTTTTTCCAGATCATTCTCGAACGAGCCGTTGGCTTCCCACGTCACATACATTGCGTCATAACAAACGCGGTAAACACGCCCGTCATCCATTTCGGGTTATTTCATCTTCATCAACTGAACAAGATCATAGCAAGAAGCCATCGTGCGATACTCCTCCGACACGGCAAAGCTGTCATACGCTTCGTTATATCCGCTGTCGGCATGCGTGATGAACGTGGGGACAAGGCAGAAGAATAACATAAGGAACGCAAGCAGTACTGTGATCGTTTTTTTCATAGATGTTCCCCTCTTTCGTGTCACTCCCCTCCCACGGCGAGCGTGGGAGGATGAGTTTTCGTTACATAGGCTTGTCAATTCTTTTTTTCTCTTTCCGCTTTTGCAAGAGAACTGAATTATTCGTATTTGAATACTGTTCTTGAACCGCAGATCTAAGCACTATATATTCTTCCTCGGTATATCCGAGCGTGTCTACAAAATATTCTTGTTCTGCTTCTGCATAATTCGATTGATTTTCAAACAAACTTCCTGCTACATCATTCCATTTAAATTCTGATATATAATGATACACCAACCCACCAAGCTGATTGGTGGAACAAACGAGAACAGCAACAGCAGAGAAAGAAGCATCGAAACGATTCTGACATGCAAACGGGTGAATGAATGAAGATGTTTTGTTCCTTGGTACTTCATGATCGGCACCATCCTTTTTTATATTATACCACACTCTGCCTTTTGTTTCCATTGACAAAGTGAATGATATCGGACATATCATTTCATCAAAATAGACAAAAATCAGGGTCTTCACTTATATAGACACCAAAACTTTAAAAAGGTGACATATTATTTCAGATTTTTTTAAAATTTTTTCAATCAGCCCTTTTGCCGATACAGACGCTGTTTTTGGCGCTTTTCAGCTACGATCTTCAAGTCGGTCTTTTTAGCAAACCTGAGCGTACCTCTTCACCTATATAGACGAAAAAAAACACCAAATGAAATCATGTTACCGCATTAATTTACAAAATGTTCACAAATTTCGGTATGCATGATTTTACCATCGGCAAAGACTGACCTTGACGGCATAAAATACCGCCGCTTGCGGCAATACTTTCTAATGGAATAACCGTTAGGAGGTACTCTGGTGTATTACAACAAAGTCGAATTATGCGGGGTGAATACGGCAAAGCTGAAGGTACTCACCGACGAGGAAAAGCGCGAGCTGCTCGTGAGGAGCAAGGCGGGAGACAAGCGCGCCCGTCAGGAGCTGATCGACGGCAATCTTCGTCTTGTGCTGTCGATCATTCAGCGCTTCACGGGGCGGGGTGAGGCGATGGATGATCTCTTCCAGGTAGGATGTATCGGGCTGATCAAGGCGGTTGACAATTTCAACGTCGAGCTTGACGTCAAATTCTCGACCTACGCCGTTCCGATGATCATCGGGGAGATCCGCCGTTATCTCAGAGACAACAATGCCATCCGTGTTTCCCGCTCGATGCGGGACATTGCTTACAAAGCTATGCAAGCCAAGGAAGCGCTTCTCAGAAAAAACGCCGCCGAGCCGAGTGTCGAGGACATTGTCAGGGAGCTTGAGAAAAACGGCGAAACCCGAACGGTCGAGGAAGTCACCGAAGCGCTGGAGGCGATCGCCATTCCCCTCTCACTCTACGATCCCGTCTATTCCGACTCCGGCTCGGGCGACGCGATCTATATCATGGATCAGCTTTCCGATTCAGGCTCGTGTGACGACGCGATCTTAGAGGATATCGCGCTTGCCGAAGCCCTGAAGCATCTCGGGGACAGAGAGAGAAAGATCATCGACATGCGTTTCTTCAAGGGGAAAACACAGATGGAGATCGCTTCCGAGATCGGCATCTCGCAAGCCCAGGTATCGCGACTGGAAAAGAGCGCGCTTGAGCGTATGCGCAAGCATTTTTGACAAAATCCTCCACTCGCCCTCGATTTTTTTGAAAAAAACCGCCCGAATTTACAACTTGTTCATGTATTTCGGGCGGTTTTACGATATAATGAGGGATAGAGTATTCATTTCAGGAGGACCCCGATATGCCATCTCAATCCACGTTAACATGGATTGTCATACTGCTTCTCGTTCTGATCATTGTTTTGCTGTCTCTTTGTCTGTACTTTGACATTCGGGTCATCACCACACCTATCTTTTCCACCACGAAAGCACCCGTTTCTTCCGCTCCCCCGCTGACCACAGCACCTGACTCCGAAACAAAGCCATCCGTAACCACAGCAATACCGCCCGTGACACAAGCGAAGCCCCCCGTCACAACAAAAGTACCCGTTACAACAAAAGTACCCGTCACGACAAAAGCACCCGTGACACAGGCTCCCCCCGTGACGACAAAGCCCTCTACCCCCGTGACAACGCCGACACCCGATCCCGATGCCCCCACCGTCTGCATCGACCCCGGACACGGCTTTGGCGACCCCGGTGCGCTCGGCACGTTGAACGGCAAGACCTATTATGAATCCGACATCAATCTGGAAATTGCGATGAAGCTCAAGGACGCGCTTCTCGCGCTCGGTTACAACGTCGTGATGACACACGACGGCAAGACCCTACCCGCCGATAAGTATCTCAGCGAATCCTCCCCGAAATTTAATGTCAACAATCGCTGTCAGCTCATTAAGGACAATAAATCAAAGATCGACCTCGTCGTATCGGTGCACTGCAACACCGCTTCCTCGTCCTCTGTCAAGGGCTCGCGCTATTACATACTAAAATACGGCTACACAGGCTATAACGCTAAATCCGAAACGCTTGCGGACAATCTGATTGATGCGGTCTTTGCCGCCTTTGATCTTGCCTCAAAACCCCTGCGATATGCCGAAAACCTCGCAGTTTTAAAATCAGGCATTCCCTCGGTGCTTGTGGAATGCGGCTTTATGACCAACTCATCCGATCTCACCAATCTTCTCAGCCAGTGGTGGCAGACCAAATACGTCACCGCCCTCGCAAACGGCATCGATGCCTACTGCAAAGCCAATATTCAATAAAAAAACGATCGATTCCCATCGGGATCGATCGTTTTTTATTGCTAAAGGTGTGCGTTTAATGAAGCAACAGCTCTCCGTAGGTCGGGAAGGGCCAATAGGATTTTCCGACGTTGGTCTCAAGGGCGTCGGCAAAGGCACGGACGTCCGCCATGGCGGGAAGAACGGTGTCACGGATATAGCCCGCCGCTTCCACGGCATCTCTCGGCGCGTCACAGCCCGCAATGGCTTCGTCAAGAACGCCCGCGGCATGGTAAAGCCCGTCAGCCCCCTTGGCGACACGCTCCGCTGTCAGGCGCTCATGTCCGTCGGGCAGAGACGCCGCCTTCTTCTGATTGATCAGCGTCAGAAGATCGGTCTCAAAGCGGTATACGGCAGGCAGGATCTCAAGCCTTGCCATCGAGAGCATGGTCTGTGCCTCGATCTTCACGACCTTGAAATAGGTCTCGAGCATGATCTCCACGCGTGAGCGGATCTCGGTTTCGGTAAAGATGCGGTGCTTTTCAAAAAGACGGATATTCTTATCATCGGCATAATGCACGATGGCATCGGACGCGGTGCGGTAATGACAAAGTCCGCGTGCCTCGGCTTCCTTTACCCATTCGGCGGAGTAATTGTTGCCGTTGAAGATGATGCGGCTGTGCTTTTGCAGGGTAGAACGGATCAGACGGCGCGCCGCGCGTTCCTTGTTCTCTCCCGCGCGGGAAAGAACCTCGGAGAACGCCGCCAGCGAGTTTGCCATGATAGTATTCAGCACCATCGTCGGCTCAGCGACCGATTGCGACGAACCCACCATACGGAATTCGAATTTGTTGCCCGTGAAGGCAAAGGGCGAGGTACGGTTTCTGTCAGAGGTGTCCTTGGCGAATTCGGGAACCGATTCCACGCCGATCTCCATGCGCTCTCTCTTGGCGGAGCTGAAGCGCTTGCCCTTCATAATGGCATCCAGCACGTCGGAAAGCTCGTCACCGAGATAGATCGACACGATGGCGGGGGGCGCCTCCGCCGCGCCGAGTCGGTGATCGTTGGCGGCAGATGCCACCGAAATGCGAAGAAGGTCCTGATATTCATCAACCGCCTTGATCAGCGCGGTCAGAAAGAGAAGAAACTGCGTATTGTGATAGGGGTCTCTGCCCGGCTTGAAAAGATTTTCCCCGGTGTTGGTGGAAAGCGACCAGTTGTTGTGCTTACCGCTGCCGTTGATATGGGCAAAGGGCTTTTCGTGTAAGAGGCACTGCAGACCGAGACGGTCGGCAACGTTCCGCATGATCTCCATCGTGAGCTGATTCTGATCGTTGGCACGGTTGGCTTTGGTGTAGATCGGCGCAAGCTCATGCTGTGAGGGTGCAGCCTCGTTATGCTCGGTGGTGGCATAGATGCCAAGACGCCAAAGCTCATCGTCAAGCTCCTGCATAAAGCGCTTGACCTCGGGACGAAGTGAGCCGAAATAGTGATCGTCAAGCTCCTGTGTCTTTGGGGGCTTTGCGCCGAAAAGCGTTCTGCCGGTATACAGAAGGTCACGGCGGCGGGATGCCTTTTCCTTGTCCACAAGGAAATACTCCTGCTCCGCGCCGACCTCGGCATACACGTGGGTGACGTCATCCTTGCCGAGAATGTGAAGCAGCTTTACCGCCTCATCGGAAAGCGATTTCAGAGAGCGAAGGAGAGGGGTCTTTTTATCAAGCGTCTGTCCGCTGTGTGAGCAGAAGACGGTGGGAATGCAAAGGGTATTCGCCTACAGAAAGACGTAAGAGGTCGGGTCCCAGGCAGTATAACCGCGTGCCTCGAAGGTCGAACGCAGACCGCCCGAGGGGAAGGAGGAGGCATCAGGCTCACCTTTGATGAGCTTTTTACCCGAAAACTCGGCAAGAACGGTACCGTCGGGCTGTACCGACAGAAAGGAATCGTGCTTTTCGGCAGCGACCCCTGTCATCGGCTGAAACCAATGCGTATAATGGGTAGCACCATGCTCCATCGCCCAATCCTTCATGGCAGCGGCGATCTCGTTTGCCAGCGTGATATCCAGTTCGCCACCCTCGGCGATCACACAGCGCAGTTTTTCATACGTTGCCTCTGAAAGGCGCTCCTTCATGACCGCGTCGGAAAACACGTTCGTTGCGAAAATTGTTTCAAATCCTGCCATAGCATCCTCACCTGATCTCTCAAAGTATATGCTTCATCATACTGCAAAGCGAAAAAAAAGTCAAGGCAAATTTCAAAAAAACACGTGGTTTTCTTTCATTTTTTCAAAGACGAAAAGCGGCAACAAACCCTATCGGTTCGTTACCGCTTTCGTTATTCGGTTTTTTCGCCTTCCTCTGCTGTCCTGACAGTGATATAGTCAAGCGGATCGACATGCTTGCCGTTTTTCATGACCTCCAAGTGTAAATGCGCATCATCGCACTGCTCGACGATCGCCGTCTCACCGACACCGCCGATCAGCTGACCGCCCTCCACGCTGACACCCGCCTCAATGCCGTCGGGCAGAACGTTCTGAAGGTTACTGTAGACCGACACAAGTCCGTCGGCATGCTCGATCTTGACGGTCGTACCCATGAGATAATCCTCCGATACCGTCAGGATCTTGCCGTCTGCCATCGCGTAAACAGGGGACCCCACCGTTGCCGCGATATCCACACCGAGATGCACACGGTAATCGTTCATCGTAACCGAATACACCAGAAGCTCGCTGTCATGATCCTTGTTGAGAACGCCGTCAAGAGGCAGCGTGTAGGTGGGCGCCGTCGCGGTGGGCGTATCGGTGTTCACGGGCTTTTTGGTCGTCACGGGCGGCTCATCCTTGGGCTTTGCGCTCGTCACGGGCGTTTTGGCTGTGGTGACAGTCGGTGTGGTGAGGGTCGGCGTGGGATCTTTGTCCTTGCGCGAGGCAAACGCGAAGATCGAAAGCCCCAGAATGGCGAGGATCAGAATACCCGCTCCCACGTACAAAAGCGTATTGACTGTCTTGTCTGTGAATTTGAATTTGCTGTTCATACAAGTTCCATCCTTTTTTTGAATTGCTGATACTATTTTTGCCGTTTTTCAAAAACTTATACAAAACAGGCGAATCTTTCGTCAGAGATCCTCTGACAGCGCGTCGCAAAAAGAGCCGTTACCGTGCTTTCGAAGGAAAGCGCCGATAACGGCTCTTTGCTGTATTTATGGAATGAGGAATCTGTCAGAGCGCAATCACTTCTTGAGCTTCACCGCTTCGGCAAAGGGATCGCAGTCGCCGTAAACGATGGGCTTCAGCGAGAAGGAGAATTCAAATTCCTTTTCCTGCAGGCGGTATTTTTCAAGAAGCGAAGGACCGCAGGAGTTAGAACCACAGCCCGACTGCTTGTAATCAATATAAATGAAGGTGCGTTCGTCGGGAACAAGCTCGTAATCGTGACGGGTCTTCGTCAGGGTCTCGGCGGAATAGTGCTGCGCGTTGAAGGTGAAGGTCGAATCCGAGGCGAACAAGAGACCGTGTCCTGTGCGCGCATAGACCGAAGCCCATTCGGTGAAGGCATGCGCCGAATTCTCCTGCGGACGGATGTAAGGCTCGAAATTGGCATCCACAGTCGATGTGAACAGTCCCATTCTCGCGTGATGATGCTTGTCGCTGTACGCTTCCTTGGGTCCCTTTCCGAAATAGCTCATCAGCTCCATGCCGGGCAGGGTGATAAAGCGAAGTCCGAATCTCGGCAGAAACGGAAGATCCTTGTCGACCGTCACGGCGTGCGTTACGGTAAGGGTATCTCTCAAAACGGTATAGGTCACGTCAAGCGTCAGCGCGCGGCGGACGGCGTGACCGCCCATCGAAAGCTTTGCCCTTAGCTCGGCTCTGTCGTCCTCGATCTTCGTCAGCTTGGCATCAAGACATTTTACCTGCAATCTGTCATAGCCCGCGCGGTACCAATTGCCCACAATGTTTCTGTCGTTGTCAATGGGCGCGCGCCAGACAACGGGAACAGCGGGAGAGGACAGCATCGGCTTACCGTTTGCGGTAATGCCCGAAAGAATGCCTCTCGTCATATCAAAGGTATAGGCGGTCTCGTTATAGCTGATCGTCAGAAGATCGCCGCGGGTATCGACCGTCAGAGGATAAATGGGGTAAACATCCTCAACCGTCATGTCCTCACTCGGGATCTCAAACTGATACTGACAAAGCTCGCCACCCGCCGCCATCCAGTCAGTGGCATTCTTCTGGCGCAGTGAGAAGGTCACGAACACTCTGCCGTTCTCGATCTCGCTTTCGGGATAGGCAACCTCAAAGGTGCATGCCGACTGCGGGCCGATGCCCTCCAGCGACACCTCGCCCGTATAGACAGCCTTGCCGTTGCGCTCTACCGTGTAGACGAGAAGTAGATCGGAGAGATCGGTATAATAGCGATAGCTTCTGACCGTGAACACACCGCCCGCCACGTTTTCTGCCACGACCGTCAGGGGGGCATAGACCTGCTTCAGCTCCAGCATGCCGACATGGGGCGTTCTGTCGGGATAAACAAGTCCGTCCACGCAGAAATTACCGTCATTCGGATGATCGCCGAAGTCACCGCCGTAGGTATACTCCACCTTGCCGTCCTTACCCTTCAGGGCAACCGAATGGTCAAGCATCTCCCAGACACAGCCGCCCATCAGACGGTCGCTCTTGCGGTAGGTCTCCCAGTAATCGTAAAGGTCACCGGGACCGTTGCCCATAGCATGACAGTATTCGCATTGGAAGAAGGGCAAGGGATTGGTATCGTTCAAAAAGGCTTCCATGCCGCCGATCGATTCATACATGCGGCTTTCGACGTCAAGAAGACCCTCGCCTCTTGCGATCTCTTCCTTCATTCTGTCGCGGTTACAGCCTTCGTAATGCACAAGACGGCTTGTGTCACGGCTCTTGATGAAGCGCGCCATTTCACGGTGGTTCTCGCCGAAATCACTTTCGTTGCCAAGTGACCACATAATAATGGAAGGATGGTTCTTATCCCGCTCGAAAAGGCGCTCGGCACGGTCAACGTATGCCTTCGTCCAGGCGGGATCGTTCGTCAGACAGTCACCCCTGCCCAATACGTAAAGCCCGTGGGATTCAAGATCCGCCTCGTCGACCATGTAAATGCCGTACATGTCACAAAGCGCGGGAAAACGGGGATCGTTCGGGTAGTGCGAGGTTCTCACGCAGTTGACGTTATGGCGCTTCATGATGAGAATATCCTCAAGCATATGCGCCATGGGGGTGGCAGAACCGAGATAGGGATGGCTGTCATGACGGTTCACGCCCTTCAGCTTGACGGGCGCATTATTGATATACATCACGCCGTTTTCCACACGGATCTGTCGGAAGCCCACTTTTTCAGCAATAAATTCCCTTCCGCAGCTGAAAAGCAACGTGTAAAGATAGGGATCCTCATCACTCCAGAGCCCGGGCAGGTCAAGTGTCAGCGAGATCACGCCGTTCTCGCTTTCGCCCTCCTCAAGCACGTTGCCCTCGGCATCAAGGAGTGTGAAAGCGGTGTCGCAGAAGACCTCGGCAGAAAGCTTCGCGACCGTCAAGGTCTCATTCAGCGAGGTTTTGATAAAGAAATCCTTCATGACGGGTCTATCCTCACCCTCGCGGAAGAGGAGATAGACGTCACGGAAGATACCGGAAGAACGCCACTTGTCCTGGTCTTCAAGATACGAGCCATCGCACCACTTGAAAACGATCACCGTGATCTCGTTTTCGCCCTCCTTGAGATAGGGCGTCACGTTGAATTCCGAGGTCATATGACTGACCTGGCTGTAGCCCACGAAGGTGTTGTTGAGATAAAGATAAAAGCAGGAATCCACACCCTCGAAATTCAGAAAGACCCGATCGCTCTCCAAAAGTCCCGTGGGCAGTGTAAAGCGTCTGTGATACACAGCGCAGGGATTGTCATCGGGCACAAAGGGGGGATCGCAGGGGAAGGGATAGGCACTATTGGTGTAATTGGGCTTATCATAGCCGCGCTCGACAAGATTCTGCCAGCTCATCGGCACGGGGATCGTCTCATAATCGGCAATTGCCTCGCCCACAGTGAAATCGGGGATCATCGCGGGGGTGGGATAGAACTTAAAATCCCATTCTCCGCTGAGCGATTTAAAAAAAGCACTCTCGCTTCTGATACCGCGCAACGCTTTCTCTTTCGTATCATAGGGAATAAAATACGCGCGGGGTGATTCACAGCCCACGTGAAGGATGTCTTGATTCTGGTGGAGTGTTAAGTCTTTTATCATGATTTATCACCTCAAAAAGTGTTTTTTTCATTCTATCACATCTTTTCTGAAATAGCAATCATTTTTCACCCATTTTCTCCCAAAACCGAAAATAATTTATAAAACATACTGTTTTTTATAAAAAAATAGGAAAAAATAAGGGAACACACACATTTTGTGAAAGAATGGCGTTGACCTTTTTCAAAAAATATTGTATAATAAAGAAAATACTACTTAGGGAGGCTATCATGAAAAAGCTTCGCGCCATTCTTCTTTTGTTACTTTCGATCGCACTGCTTACAATCAGCTTCGTTGCCTGCAACGATGATGACGAAACCACCCCCGATCCCGTAACAACAAACGACCCCGCCACCACGACCACCAAAGCTCCCCCGGTCGTTGACACCCCCTTTACCGAAGATGATCCCTGGAATCCTTCCCTCTCGATGCCGTCCTCGGTGCTTGCCACCTTCAGAACCCCCGGTGAGATCCTCTTCTCGGGTCTTGAATGGACAGGTCAACCGAATTCGAAGGGCGCTGACGGAAAGACCGTCAATCAGAGCAGCATCGTTTCGGTCAATGAGGTAGACAATCACACCTCCTCGACGATCGTATATAAGGATCTCCTCGAAGCGTATAAAGCCTCCACAAGCTTCTCTCCTGAGCTTTCGTCCTACGTACAGATGCTCTCGGGCGAGGGTCACCCCTGGCAGCTTGCCGTCTATAAAAACGAAGCGACCGCCAAGGATGCCGGCATGTTTGATTTCTACAAGACCACCTACGATATGGACAACGCCCCGACCTACAAGGGTACGAATCAGATCACCGCTTACCGCAACGCGTATTACGGCGGCTTCAAGACCGTGACCCTTCCCGCCTCCTGGCAGACGCAGGGCTTTGACTTCCCGATCTACTCCAACGTACAGTATCCCTGGGATAACGACGCTTACGGCAACGGCGCCTTTACCGTTCCGATCGCGCCCACCAAGACCAATCCCGTCGGCTTCTACCGTACCTATGTTGATGTTGACCCCGAATGGATCGCCTCGGGCAGACGCATCTACATCTCCTTCCAGGGCGTGGAATCGGCATATTATCTCTATGTAAACGGCTATGAGGTCGGCTACAGCGAGGATACCTTCGACGCCTCCGATTTCGACATCACCCCCTATCTCAACAAGGACGGCAAGAAGAACCTCATCGCCGTCAGAGTCTATCGCTGGTGCGACGGCTCGTATTTTGAAAATCAGGACTATCTCCGCCTTGCGGGTATTTACCGCGACGTTTTCCTGTATTCTCTTCCCTCCACGCATATCGCGGACTATAAGGTCGAGACCGACCTTGACGAAAGCTATACCGACGCCAATCTGAAGCTTTCGGCAACGGTCTTCAACACCTCCGACACCGATGTTGAGGCAGGCTTCTATTCGCTTGACGTCCGCCTTGTGGATGCCGAGGGCAATTCGGTCTTTGCTTCCGAGCCTCTTCGTAAATCTGTCGGCGCCGTAAAATCCGGCAAGACGGTGACGGTCTCGCTCTCAAGACTTGTCAAAGCACCCCACCTCTGGAGCGATGAAGATCCCTATCTTTACACCATGATCATCTCGCTCTATGACAAAAACGGCGTATACTACGGCTCGACCGCGCAGCAGCTCGGTATCCGTGAGGTCAGCTTCACCAAGACCCGCAGCTCCGCCGCGACCAATTCCTCCTACGATACCATCCTTCTGAACGGCAAGCCCCTCGTTTTCAAGGGCGTCAACCGTCACGATACCAACCCCGAGGCGGGCAGATATCTCACCAAGGAGCTGTTTGAGAAGGACGTTCTCATCATGAAGAGCCTCAACATCAACGCCGTCCGTACCTCACACTATCCCAATGACCGCTATTTCTACGATATGTGCGATAAATACGGCATTCTCGTCATGGGTGAGTGCAATATCGAAACGCACTACGGTGTCAACACCGATCAGACCTCCCGCTATTTCACGAACGTGGTCAAGGACCGTGTATCCTCCTTCAGCGAGGCAGCCAAGAACCGCACCTGCATCGTCATGTGGTCGATAGGCAACGAGACCTCGATGGGCGCATCGGTCTATCCTTCGGTGATCTCCTCTCTCAAGAAGATGGATCCCACAAGACCCGTTCACTTCGAATCGCTCGGCTCTTCGGGCGGTGTTGACGTCTCGAGTACCATGTATTCTTCTGTTTACGATGTTGAGAACCGCGGTAAATGGGAAAACCACATGCCCTACGTGATCTGCGAATACGCGCACGCCATGGGTAATTCGGTTGGTAACCTCTATGAATACTGGGAAGCCATCCGCAAATATGACAATCTCATCGGCGGCTTTATCTGGGACTACGTAGACCAGGCGCTCTGGACGCCCATTCCCGCTTCTTACAAAAATGCGCTCGATTACTATAATAACAAATCCTTCCTCGGCTACGGCGGTACGTGGGGTGACTCGCCCAACAGCGGTAACTTCTGTCAGAACGGTATCATTTCCGCCGACAGACAGATCCAGCCCGAGGCACACGAAGTGAAATACGTGTATCAGTCGATCTGGTTCACGACCGACGTTCTCACCGCGTCGAAGAAGAATATCAATGTCTTCAACGAATACAATTTCACCGATCTTTCGGCATTTGACTTCTCTTATGAGCTTCTTGCCAACGGCAAGGTCATCGACAGCGGCAGCTTTGCTCTCTCCCTGGCTCCCAAGGGTACGACGAGCGTCACGATTCCCTTCAAGCTCGACAAGGTCGAAGCCGACACCGAATACTACCTCACGGTATACGCTACCCTCAAGAGCGACACCGCTTATGCCAAGAAAGGCACGCCTGTCGCCTCCGAGCAGTTCCCGATCTACGTAACCGGCGAGCATATCAGCCCCGATACCGCCAAGATGGACGACGTCAGCTATACCGAAGATGACAAGACCTTCACCGTCAGCGGCAAGACCTTCTCACTCGTCATCAACAAAGACAAGGGCGATATTACCTCCTACACCGTCAACGGCGAAAAGCTCATGTCCACGGGTCCCGTTCCCAACTTTACCCGCGCGAGAAATGACAACGATAAGAACACCTTCACCTGGGATTCCGTCCGTGTCAATAAGGCAACCGGCCTCACCGTGACCAAGGACGCAAGCGGCAAGTTTGTGACCGTCAAGGCACTTCTTGAGCTGACAAACGGCGCGGGAACCGAAGAGATCACCTACACTGTCTACGGCACGGGTGAGATCACCGTTTCGATGAAGCTGAACCCCTCCTCCAGCATGGGCGAAATGTACAAATTCGGTTCGGTCATCACCATGCCCGAGGCGTTTGAAAACATCACCTTCTACGGCAACGGCCCTGTTGACACCTATATCGACCGTCTGCGCGGCGCGCACAAGGGTATTTACTCGACAACCGTTACCGATTCGCTCTATCCTTACCCCTATCCTCAGGACACCGGCAATAAGACCGGCATCCGTTACTTCGCTCTGACCGCTGATTCGCTGAATACCGGTGTTCTCATCGTGGCAGAAAACGAAATTGAAGCATCAGCGCTTCACTATTCGGTCAGCCAGATCCGTCAGGCAACCTACACCTATCAGCTCAGACAGCCCTCCGCAACCTATCTGAACGTTGACTTCATGTGCCGCGGTACGGGCGGCGCCTCCTGCGGACCCGACACCCTCTCGCAGTACCGTCTTTACAATGACGGCAGAGATTACTCCTACACCTACACAATCGTGCCCTTTGACAAGGAAAGTGAAGACTGCAATACGCTCTTCAAGACCTGGCACGATACCCCCGATATGTCCCAGGCTGAGATCGACAAGCGTCTTGCTTCCCTTG
>JAFVYN010000012.1 GCA_017508605.1 Clostridia bacterium | reverse complement strand
GCCGTGAAGGTGCGGCGGAATTCTCTGCCAAGTTCGGTTCTGACAGGGATATTCTGCAGAGTGGGATCGGAGGAGGACAGTCTTCCCGTGGCGGTGACGGTCTGATGGAAGGAGGTATGCACCTTGCCATGGGCATCGGCAAGCTTGGGAAGGGCATCGGCATAGGTCGACTTGAATTTGACCGCCTGGCGGTATTCGGTGATCAGGTCGATGATGGGATGATAGGGGCGCAGCTTGTCAAGAACCTCGGCATCGGTGGAATAGCCGCTTTTTGTCTTTTTGAAAACGGGGAGCTTCAGATCCTCAAACAGCACCTCACCGAGCTGCCTTGGGGAATTGATATTGAAGCGCTTGCCCGCAAGGGTGTAGATCTCTTCCATATATCCCTCTGCCGCGCGGTCGAGGATCTCGGAAAATTCCCTCAGCTTGTCAAGGTCGACGAGGAAGCCCCGTGTTTCCATGCGGTATAAGACCGAAGCAAGGGGAGCTTCGATATCACGGTAAAGGGAATACGCGCCCTCTTCGTGCAGTCTTTGGGTGAGCGCCTGATACAGTCTGAAGAGCGAAACGGCGGGATTATCCTTGGCAAACGGCTCTTTAAGGTAGGAAAGCGCAAGCTTTTCGGGTTCAAGACTGCCGGTGGCGTCAAGGGTATAGGCGGCAAGAAGGGTATCGAAGGCGATCCTCAGAAGGCTGTCGCTTCCGAGGGCATGATAATGCGCCTTGGCATCGTGGACGATAACCTCACCCGTGAGCATGCCGAGAACGGTGGCAAGATCCTCGGGGGTCGTGTCCTCGATCCTGACGCCCGCGTTCTCGTCGGGCCCGTCGGCAAGCCAGATGCCGTCCTCCCTGACGAAGATCGCGCAAGGCGAGGTGAACTGCCGCATAAAAAATTCGGGCATGGTGATGGCGGCGGCGGGAGCAAGCGTTTTGTCTTCCCCGGGGGCATCCTTGCCCGCCTCCTCGTGCAGGAGATGGTCAAAGGCGGTGAATTCAAGCTTCGTGAAGAGCGAGCGAAGGGAAGCGGTATCCTTTTTCGCAAGGGCAATATCCTCAAGTGTGATGCCGAGGGGAACCTCGCGAAAGATCCTTGCGAGGCTTTGTGAGAGATATGCCGATTCCTTACCCTCGCTCATTTTCTTGAAGAGGGCGGGAGTGGTGGCATAAGCGGGAAGATCGGCATAAACGGCATCAAGCGAGCCTGCCGCCGCAATCATTCTGAGGGCGGTCTTCTCCCCCACGCCGCTGACACCGGGGATATTGTCGGAGGTATCTCCCATCAGCGCCTTGACGTCAACAAAGCGGTCGGGCGTGACACCGTATTTTTCGAAAAAGAGAGCGGGCGTATAGGCAAGCGTTTCCTTATTGCCGCAGAGAAGGACGGTCGTTTTGTCCGAAACGAGCTGCAAAGCGTCACGGTCGCCCGTCAGAAGATAGGTGTGGGTATCGCCTTCGGCAGCTGCCATCTCGGAAAGCGTGCCGAGAATATCGTCGGCTTCATAGCCCGACAGCGAAAGCACGTGCGCGCCGAGGGCTGTGACAAGCTCTTTGGCATAGGGAAACTGCATGGCAAGCTCATCGGGCATTTTGTGTCTGCCCGCTTTATACGCTTCATACGCCTTGTGGCGGAAGGTCTTGTCCTTTACATCGAAGGCGACTGCCACGTAAGTGGGGTCGAGCGCCTTGATCTCATGCAGGATCACCTTGGTGAAGCCGAATACGGCGTTGGTGAAGATACCCTCCTTGGTAGACAGGGGGCGGATGCCGTAATACTGTCGGTTCAGGATGCTGTTGCCGTCGATCACGAGAAGATGTTTCATAAAGCTTGGTATCCTTTCGTATGCTATGGGGATAGTATAGCACAGTTTTGTGAGAAAGTAAAAGGGTTTTGGAAAATTTTGCGCTGTTTTTTCCTTAAAGGTGCTGTTTTCGGTAGTCCGAGGGGGTCATTCCCATGCGTTTCATGAACAGCCGGCTGAAATAACGCGCATCGGGACAGCCGACCGAGAGGGCGATCTCGGCAATGGGAAGCGCAGTATTGTGAAGAAGGTCGCAGGCAATATTGATACGCAGTCTGAGAAGGTACTCCTGGGGCGACATCCCGATCACGCGGCGGAATAATTCACGGTATCTGCCGTCGGAGAGATATTCCCGTGCGGCAAGCTCGCTGACGGTAAGCGGCTCGGAAATATGCTCGTGGATATACGCCGCCGAGCGCGAGACGAGAGCTGCGGCTTTTGGATTCTTCTCGTCGCTCTTCAATCTGGTTTTGGCAAAGTCGGTGAGGACCGTGAGAAGAGCGGAGGCTCTGAGATCCTCGGCAAGCGGACTTTTGTCGGAAAAGGCAAGAAAAAGCGCGAGAAAATCATCAAGAAAGGATTCTTTTTTTCCAAGCACGAAGGGTGTGTCAAGGGGAAGGTGCAGGCTTTCGAGGATGGATGCCGCCTCCCTGCCCGAAAAATGCACCCAATAATAGTCGACAGAGGGGGAAGTGGCGGTGTATTCAAAAGGCTTGTGCGCGGAGAGAATGATGCATTCTCCGGGCGAGAGGGGTGCGTCATGATGGGGCTTCTGAAAACGGATGGTGCCGTCGGTGAGATAGATGAGATAATAGTCGCGCCTGACGGTATGTGCCGTCGGGGCATAGGGATAGACGGCATGCCCCGTGCAGTTGACGGCAAGATACCTGTCAGAACGGCTGATGTTGTTGTCGGGAATGAATTCGGAATAATACGCAACGCTTTTCATAGGATGCCCTGTCCTTTCAGAATACAGTCGATTTGTCCACATTTTGGTGTGATGTGTGCCTTGCGGATGCCATGTGGTTATTATATAATGAAAATAGAAAAAAAGCAATAGTTTTGTTGAGTTTTACCAAAAAACACAAATGTGTTTGAAAATTTTGGCAAGAGTCACAGCAAAACAAACCGCTTTTTGGTTAAACAGAAAGGAACGAATGATCATGAAAAAAGCACTTTCGTTTATTTTGGCAATCACCATGCTTCTCACCCTGTCCTTTACGGTACTTGCTGCCGAGGGCGAGGGACTTGACGTAGAGGCAACCGAAACAGCGCTCAAGGAAAGCGCCAACCTCGCTTATGGCGCCGACATTTATGCCAACTGGTCGGAGCATGAGGGTGCGGGCTTCAATAAAGACCTTGTCACCGACGGCTCTCTGAACGGTAACTTTGCAGGCAGTGAGGGTTTGGCTTGGCACAGCGGCAACTCGACCGAGTTCTCCCGCCCTACCTGGATCGCCATTGACTTCGGTAAGGAAGTCACGATCGATACCGTGGTGATCTATCCCCGTTCGACCGGCACGTATTTCACGGGCATGCCCAATGCCTTCAGTCTGGTCGTTCCCGAAAACAATCTTGATGATAACGGCAACGTCTGGATCGGCGAAGGCTGCAGCTATTCCGAGACCAATCGCATCAGCTATATGCCCACCGGCACGACGGTATACGCGCAGTATGCCATCGAAAAGGATGTTGACGGCAGCGCTCCCTTTGTTTGTCAGTTCGAGGCTGTGACTACGCAGTATCTTGTATTCTATTCGCTTTCGCAGTACGGACCCTGGCGCTCCACCGAGCTTTGCGAGATCGCGGCATATCAGACGGGCTACACCGCACCCGAAAACACCAATCTTGCCCTCGGCAAGACCGTGACGGCTTCGAGCAGCCACGAGGGTTCTCCCTGGTCTTCGGCAAATCTGACCGACGGCGACCGTTACAATTTCAACTATACCACGACCTACCGCAATGACCACGGTCAGTATACGGGTTATCACTCGGGTCTTGAGGCGCAGGCAGGCGATATCGTGACGCTGGATATCGATCTTGGCGAAAAGAAGGCTTTTGATACCGTCACGATCTTCCCCTCGACCGCAAAGTATTCCACCACCGAGACCGACACGGTTCCGACCCATTTCCCCTCGAATTATAAGATCCAGGTATCGGATGACGGCGAGAACTTTGAAACCGTTGTTACGGTCAGTGAAGGCCTTGCTGAATATACCGCTGTTACCCATGAACTTGAGGCACCTGTGACGGCACAGTACGTTCGCATGGAGATCGTCAAGGGCGACGCGCATATCCAGATCGCGGAATTAGAGATCTATTCCACCAAGGATGCGCCCGTAACCCCCGACGAGCCTGACACCCTTACCTCGGGCGACAAGCTTTTTGCGGTGAACTATCAGACGAGAGATGCTGCTGAAGGCTATCACGATATGAGGATCGTGATCGTTGCCAACGAAGAAAAGCTTTCGAAGATCTCTTCGACCGCAAAGGTCACCGTTACCTTTGTATTGGAGAGCGGTGCGGAGGTATATCTTGAAAATACGCTCGGCGGCGCTGACAGTGACTACGGTCTTTACCGCAAGGTCACGGCAGACGGCGACGAATACGTAGCGGCAGAGGGCTATTGCCTCTTCGGTAATATTGTGACCAATATCCCGAACGGTGCTTACACCTCGATCGCGCTTACCATTGTGGACAACGTAACGGGTGAAGAGCTGATCAGCGTGACCTCCAACTGACGCTCAAAACCGATCATTTGAAAAAAGGGCATATTATCGCGGTAATATGCCCTTTTTCTAACCCTTTAGGCATCTGAAAGGACTTTGCAATGAAAAAAATAATCTGTTTTCTTTTATTGATCGCAACCGTTTTGTCCCTTGGCTCGCTGGTTGCCTGCCAAAGTGAGGATACCACGGCAGAGACCACGTCCGAAAATCCCGCGGTGACGACCGACAAACCGAATGAAACCACGCCCGTTGAGACAACGGCGAAGACCCCCGACACAACGACACCTCCTACCACTACCGACGATACCCCTACGCTTGATGTACCCTCGATGTTCACCATGAAGGAATGGACGGGTGAGGTCGGCAGTAAGGATGCCGACGGCAAGCGTGTCAATCAATCGACGGTGACAAATATCAACCGCCGTGACTATCACTCGGACGAGACGCTGGTCTACCAAAGTGTTGCCGACGCGCTGATCGGCGCGCGGGACTATCAGCCCGAAAAGTCCGAATACTACAAGCTTCTGACCGGTGAGAACAACCCCTGGCAGCTTGCCGTTTACAAAAACGTGCAGACAGCTCAGAAGGCGGGCGTTTACGGTGAATTCTATAAAACAAGCTATTCGATGGAAAACGCGCCGATGTACAGCGGCAAAAACACCGTCGGTCTTGCGAATAACGCATATTACGGCGGCTTCAAGACCGTGACCTTGCCCGCAAGCTGGCAGAGTCAGGGCTTTGACTTCCCGATCTACGCCAATACCCAGCAGCCCTGGGATGCCTACGGCAACGGTACGATTACCGTTCCGAACGTTCCCACGGTGACCAATCCCGTTGGCTTCTACCGTTCAAGCTTTACGGTCGATCCCGATTGGTGCCTTGACAGAAAGGTCATCATCCGCTTCGGCGGTGTGGAGTCCTGCTACTATCTCTGGATCAACGGACACGAGGTGGGCTATACCGAAAGCTCCTATGACGTGTCGGAATTCGATATCACCCCGTATATTCACAAGGACGGATCGGAAAATCTCATCGCCATGATGGTCTTTCGTTGGTGCGACGGCTCCTGGTTTGAAAATCAGGATATGCTTCGTCTCGGCGGCATCTTCCGTGACGTTTCGATCTATTCGATTCCCGAGGTCAATCTCTTTGACTATCAGGTCTCGACCGATCTTGACGATACCTTCACCGATGCCACCCTCTCCCTTGCCATGACCCTTCGTAACGAAAGCGAAGCCGATATCAAGGGCAAGTATTACTTCGAGGTCTCGCTCTTTGATGCCGACGGCAAAGATCTTTTCAAGGATGACAAGCCCACGGTATCCCTTGTCGGTACGGTGCGCTCGGGCAAGGAAGCGACGCTGAAGATCACGAGGGAGATCCAGTCCCCCCGCCTCTGGTCGGATGAGGATCCCTATCTCTATACCCTCGTCATCACCCTGAAGGATACGGACGGTAAGGATCACGGCAGTGTGGCACAGCCTCTCGGCTTCCGTGAATTGACCTTTACCCCCACTGCTTCGACGTCCGGACCCAATCAATGGTATGATACCGTGACGCTGAACGGCAAGCCCATCCTTCTGAAGGGTGTAAACCGTCACGATAACAATCCCGAAACGGGTAAATACGTACCGCGCGAGCTGTATGAGAAGGATATTGCCATTATGAAGCAGCTCAATATCAACGCGATCCGCACCTCGCACTATCCGAACGATAAATATCTTTACTATCTCTGCGATAAATACGGTCTTTTCGTGATGGCGGAGGCGAATATCGAAAGCCACTGGAGTGTCAGCGGCGACGATACCGTGCGCTATTTCAGAAACGTTCTGAATGACCGTATCGAATCGCTCGTCAAACGCGAGAAGAACCGCACCTCGATCATTTCCTGGTCGCTTGACAACGAATGTAACGCCTGCTCGGTCTTCACGGCGGCGATCAAGAATATCATCCATCCCATTGACAAGACGAGAATGATCCACTCCCAGACTTATCTGAACGGCGGCGGTGTGGATATGGCGAGTGTGATGTATGCCGATGTGAATTCGATGATCCCCTGGGGCGAGGCAGAGAATCACATGCCTTATATCCAGTGTGAGTTTGACCATGCCATGGGTAACTCGCTGGGTAATTTCGGGGAATACTGGGACGTATTCCGTGCATATGACAATCTGCTCGGCGGCTTTATCTGGGACTTTGTTGACCAGTCGCTTGCAACCGAGATCCCCACAGCCAAGGGCTGGGACTATTACGGCACGGGCAAGTATTTCGCCTGCGGCGATAACTGGCTCAATACCATCACCCATCAGGACTACTGCCAGAACGGTATCATTTCTCCCGACAGAACGATCCAGCCCGAGGGCTATGAAGTGAAATACGTGCATCAGAGCGTATGGTTCTCGGCGTCGATCGCCGAGATCGTCGGCGGCAAGGTCACGGTCTACAACGAATTCAGCCACGTGGATCTCAACACCTTCGATATCCGTTTCGAGCTTCTTTGCGACGGCAAGGTGATCGATTCGGGTAAGCTTTCGATCAACTGCGCGCCGAGAGAGACCGTTCAGGTCGACGTTCCCTTCAAAATGCCCAAGGATCTTGTTGCCGACGGCGAATATTTCCTGAATCTTTACGTGGATCTCAAGGAAGATAAGCCCTGGGCAAAGAAGGGCTATACCGTAGCGTATGAGCAGTTTGAGATCCCCGCCGACGTCGGTCACGTGGCTTCGAAGGATCTCACCACCGTGACGGCGCTCGTTCTTGATGAAACGAACGATACCCTCACCGTCAAGGGCGTGAATTTCACCGCGGTATTCAACAAAAAGAGCGGCTCGCTCGTGTCTTACACCTATAAGGGAGAGGAGATCATTCTCTCGGGCCCCGAGGTGAATTTCACGCGCGGTACGATCTCAAATGACAATTACGAAAACTATTCCTGGAACAACGTTGTGCCCGGATTTGCCAAGAGCTTTACTCATAAGAGCGAAAACGGCGGCAAGACCCTGACCCTGACGGCGGTCCAGAGCCTCAATAACGCAGGCTCGTCCACCGAGACCCTGACCTATACCGTCTACGCGACGGGTGAGATCACGGTGACCTCGACGCTGACTATGGCACCCAGCATGGGCGAAATGGCAAAATACGGCAACGTGATCACCCTTCCCGGTGATTATGAAGCGGTCATTCTTTACGGCAAGAGCGCCTTTGAAAACTATAATGACCGTTCGCGCGGCGCTAAAGTCACGCTGACGAAGACAACGGTTTCGGATCTCTTCTATCCTTACTGCAATCCCCAGGACACCGGCAATATGACGGGCATTCGCTATATCGCGCTTTCCTCCGAACATAAGTCGACGGCGATCATGGTGGTCTCTGCTTCGACGATGGAGGCATCCGCCCTGCACTTCACTCCTCAGGAGTTCACTTCGGCACGCAATACCTATCATCTTGACGGCTCGAAGGAATTCACCTATCTGAACGTGGACTACGGCTCGCGCGGTGTCGGTTCGGGCTCCTGCGGTCCCGCTACCCTTCCGCAGTACCGCCTTTACAATGACGATCGCGGCTATACCTATACCTACACCATCGTGCCTTACGAAAAGGGACAGGATGAAATGGCGATCTCCAAGCTCTGGCGCGACGCCAAGTCGATGGACAGCGCTGACATTGAAGAAGCGATGATCGAAGAGGTCGAGATGCTGATCGGCGCGCTTCTCAAGAATCAGAATCTTCTCGAGAAGGCAAAGGCGGCGTATAACGCGCTGACCACGGCTCAGAAAAATAAGGTCAAGAACGCATCGATCCTTGCGCAGGTAGAAGCGCAGGCAGGCAAGGACGTGACCTTTATTGACAAGAGTCCGAACGGTATCACCACGTCCCCCGCCGAGGGCGGCGTGCTGTATGAGGACGCAGGCTCTGTCACGGGCTATGCCTACACCGGTAATTATACCCTCATTGACAAGAATAACCTTCTGAACAACGCGCTTTCGGGTACGTCGCAGTTCTCGATCGCGGCGCAGGTGCGTTTTGACTCGCTGACGGTGGGCAACGTGATCATCGCTAAGGGCGACACGCAGGTGTCGATCAAGATCGACGGTAACAATTCGGTGGAATTCTACGTGTATGACAACGGCTGGCGCTGTCTTACCGTTCCGCTCTCGACCTGCGGTATCAAGGCGGGCAAGTGGTTCTCGATCGTGGCGGTCCGTGACGCGCAGGGACTGAAGCTTTACATCGACGGCAAGAAGATCGGCGAGATGGCATATTCGGGAAGCGTCAACAAGGCAGGGGAGGCGCTGACGGTCGGTAAGGCGATCGGCAAGAGCTTTACGCTTGACGGCGCGATCGGATATATCCGTATTTTCAACCGTGCGCTGACGGCGGATGAGATCGCCGCACAGTACAAGGCGGAAACCGAAGGCACGACTCCTGTTCTCAAGCCGACTGACGCCCTCCTTTGGCTCGATATGTCGGACTATTCCATCAAATAATTCTCTTCAGGACAAAGGAATTCTTATCATGGCAAGAAACATTGTCAATATTATCAATTTTATCCGAGGCTGTGAGCCGCGCTGTGAGGTCGATCTTATCCGTCCCGTAGCGGAACAAAAGGCCATTCTGAAGGAGTACGGCTTTCGCGGCACCTTCCTCTTGCAGTATGACGCGCTGATCGATCCCCGTTTTCAGAAGCTGATGCTTGAAGATAACGAAGAGAACGAGGTTGGCGTGTGGCTGGAGATCGTCGAGCCGCTTTGCGTCAAGGCGGGCATCAGCTGGCGGGGCAGATTTCCTTGGGACTGGCATGCAAACGTCGGTTTTTCGGTGGGCTATCCCCCCGAGGAACGGGAGAGGCTTGTTGACGTTCTCTTTGAGAAGTTCCGTGCTGTCTTCGGATATTATCCGCGCGTGATGGCATCCTGGATCATTGACGCGCATACCCTTCGCTACGCGCATGAAAAATACGGACTTGACGCCTCAGCCAACTGCAAGGATCAGTGGGGGACAGACGGATATACCCTTTGGGGCGCATATTACAGCGGCGCTTACTATCCCGCGAAGACCAATGTCTTCGCGGTGGGAGCGTCGAAGGACGATGAGATCGACGTTCCGATCTTCCGTATGCTCGGGTCAGACCCGATCCTTCAGTACGATGCCGGACTTGACGTGACCTCAGGCGCGGCTTCCCGGCAGGGCGTTGTGACGCTTGAGCCTGTCTATCACGGCGCGGGGGGCGGCGAGAAGTCCTGGGTGGACTGGTATTTCCGTGAAATTTTCAATCATCAATCGCTTTCCTATGCCTATACGCAGGTCGGACAGGAAAATTCTTTCGGTTGGGATGCCATGCAAGAGGGCTTGACATATCAGTTCAAGGTCCTGGCAAGGCTTCAGAACGAGGGTGTGATCATCGAAACGCTCGGTGAGAGCGGCAGATGGTTCCATGATCGGTTTGAGACCACGCCCGATACCGTCACGGTCTGCCATGACGATTTCAAAAAAAGCGGCAAGCGTTCGGTATGGTTCAATTCAAGGCGTTACCGCGCCAATCTCTATGACGACGGCAAGGGCGTCAGACTGCGTGACATGATGCTCTTTGATAACGGCTACCGTGAACGTTATCTTTGCGACGTGGAAAAGACGAGTGTGCTTCAGTTTGACACACTCCCCGTGGTGGACGGCAACCGTTTTTCGGGTCACGGCGTGCTTTCGGGTCTGTATCTTGAGCTGAACGGCAAGCCGCTCCTCGCCAATCGGATCCTCTACAGCGAATGCGAGGGTAAGTTTCGTGCCGTGATCGTACTGCCAAAGGGCAAGAGCATCACGGTGACCTTTGAAGAAAACGGGATCACCTTTGACGCTGCGGGGATCACGGGCGAATTCTCGCTTTCGCTCCTCTACGATCCCGAAAAGGATCACGTATATACCGACAGGGTCGGGGAAGAGATCGCTCTTCAGCATCACGGCTATCACTACGGCATCTTTACCCCCTTACAGCCCTCACGTTTTGAAGAGGGAAGGATCACGGTGCCCGCAAAGAACCGCAGAATACGGCTTCAGCTCAGAGAAGAAGAATAAAAGCAAGAACGAAAACGGCTTGCGGATAGATCCCGGAATCCACTAAAAAAGATTAACGCCGACAGATTTTTGAAATCTGTCGGCGTTTTGATTTTAGAAATGAAAATGGGGTTCGGCGGTGCTGCGATGATTCAACAGTGCCGGGTGTTTTTTGCGGTTCAGTTTTCGAGCTTCATGTCGCCTTCCTTGATCCAGCCGATCTTACGGAGAAGCTCGGAGAGACCGAGCGAGATGGCGGCAGGGAGGATGACGTGGACGAGCAGGATGAGAAAGAGTGCGGTATACCAGCTTGTCGGCTCGGCATAACCCTCGACGCCCTTGAGCATCATGGAAAAGGCGTTGATCTGACCGACAAGTCCCGACGTGCCCATGCCTGCTCCGACGTTATTGTTGACCATGCCGAAGAGTGCGGATGAGATCGGACCGACGACGGCTGAGGCGACCGTGGGCGGGATCCAGATGCGGGGATTCTTGACAATATTGGGCATTTGCAGCATCGACGTGCCGATACCCTGCGAGATAAGTCCGCCGAAGCGGTTTTCACGGTAGGAGGAAACGGCAAAGCCTACCATTTGCGCCGAACAGCCTGCGGCGGCAGCAGCGGCGGCAAGGGCAAGACCGTAGCTTGATTCCGCGCCCGCAAAGACCACCACGCCGATGGCGGCGGAGGAGATGGGCAAGGTGAGGGCAAGTCCCATGACGACCGCCACGAGAATACCCATCAGGACGGGCTGACGCTCGGTGCTCCAGCCGACAAAGGTGCTGATGGCACTTGTGATCGCGGCAATGCCCTTACCGGTGCAAAGTCCGATGAGAGCGCCCGAAAAGACCGTGGTGATCGGGGTTACGAGAATATCAATACGGGTCTTTCCCGAAACGAGATGTCCGACGGCGATGCCGACGAGGGCGGCAACAAAAGCGTTCAGGGGATCGCCGGGCTTACCCGAGGAAATGGGGGCGAGGGCAGCGAGGCTTCCGCCTGCCATTGAGACGAGATCGGCGGCAAAAGCACCGATGAAACCGCAAGCACCTGCCGCCACTGTTACCAGGGGCGACTGCTTGAATTTGTATGCCATACCGACACCGATGCCGACGCCCATCAGCGTTTTGGTGAGATTGGCGACACCGACGAGGAGTGCGCCCACAAAGGTTCCCGAAAGAGAGCCGATCGAGGCGATCTGCCCGAGGATCGTGCCGACGATCAGGGTGGCAAACAGACCGAGTGCCATACCCGACAGACCGTCGATAAAGATGAGCTGCAGTAAATGTTTTGCCTTTTGCTTGAGGGATGCCATGTGAATGCCTTCTTTCACTTTAATATTTTTTCTCATTTGGGGAGGAACTGAGAAATCGTTATTTTTGTAACGTACCCCCTATACCAAAGCAGAGCTGTTGCACGCAACAGCTCTGTCTGTATAGTTATATCAGTGCGCGGAAACCGTTTCCGACGATGTCGCTGGTCTCGTCCAGCACGAGGAAGGCGTGTTCGTCGATCTTTTTGATCTCGTCACGCACGATCGCTGCCTGTCTTTGGTTCATGACGGCAAGCAGGATGTATTTTTTTTCATGGGTATACACACCCACACCCTGCCACATGGTGGCGCCTCTGCCAATGACCTTGTTGATGTATTCCCCGACCTCTTCGGGATAGGTCGTGATGATGATCACGTATTTGGAACGGTTCATGCTGAGATTGACACGGTCGACGATCAGGCTCTTGGCGAACAGACCGAGAGCGGAAAGAAGACCGATCTCAATGCCGTAGGTGAAGGAAACGAGCATGATGAAGGAGTCGACGCAGAGCAGGGCTTTGCCGCTCGGGATACGGGAGTATTTCTTCAGGATCATGGCGATGATATCGGTGCCGCCCCCCGAACCGTTGTAGTAAAAGACAATGGCTGAGCCGATGGCGGGCAGAACCACCGAAAGGACAAGCTCAAGCACGAGATTGTCGGTCAAGGGATAACGGCTCATGCCTTCGGGAAGACCCGCCGTGCCGAAGTATTCGATGACCATACCGACGATCGAGAGCAGCATGCTGGTATAGACGGTTTTGAAGCCGAAATCCTTACCGAGAAAGGCAAATCCGACGAGGAGCAGCAGTACGTTGAGAACCAGAACGAAGGTGGCGGGGGTGAGCCAGGAGGGAAGAAAGGGCGCGATCACGATAGAAATACCCGTAACGCCGCCCATAACGAATTGATTGGGAATGGCAAAAATATATAACCCGACCGTCACAAGGATCGTACCGATCGAAAGGCATATATAGTCCGTGAGAATTCTGCCGAGCTTTACGCGCGTTTCGATCATCTTGTTTTTTTCCATACGATGCCTCTCGACTTCTTTTTCTTGTAAAATATTATAGCACCATTCCGAAAAAAGTCAAGTCCATCCCGAGAAAAACGCCTTGATTATTTTTGTGAAAAGTTCCAAGGGATACGGTTTTGGGTCAGTCTGAAAAAAACAAGCGCAAAAAAAGAGAAAAGTATACTTTTGTCTTTACTTTTGGTGATATTTATAGTAAAATATAAGATAAGAATACCCTTTTGAAAGGAAGACACCTATGCCTGAGCTTCTTGCCCCCGCGGGCAATTTTGAAAAACTGAAGACCGCGCTTCTGTACGGTGCCGATGCTGTGTATCTTTCGGGAAAACAGTTCGGCATGCGGTCGGCTGCCAAAAATTTTACTCTTGAGGAGCTTCGCGAGGCAGTAGCGTATACCCACGATCGCGGCAAAAAGCTGTATCTTACCGTAAACGTGATGCCTCATACCGAGGAGTACGAGGCGCTTGCCGACTATTTTCGTGAAATATCCGACATCGGACTCGATGCCCTCATTGTGGCTGACGTGGGGGTGGCTTCCCTTGCCAAGGAAATGCTTCCCCATATTCCCTTGCACGTGTCGACGCAGGCGGGATGTGTCAGCCATGCCGACTGCCTCTTCTGGTATCGCTTCGGCGCGACCCGTGTGGTGCTTGCCCGTGAGCTGTCCCTTGCGGAGATAAAAATGATCCGTGAAAAAGTACCGAAGGAGCTGGAGCTTGAGGCGTTTGTCCACGGCTCGATGTGTGTTTCCTATAGCGGGCGTTGTCTTCTGTCGCAGTATATGATCGGACGGGACGCCAACCGCGGTGAGTGCGCGCAGCCCTGCCGTTGGGACTATCGGATCTATGAGATCGCCGAGGTCAAGCGCGACGGCATGCGGATGGAGCTTCGTGAGGACGAACGGGGCAGTTATATTCTCGCCAGCCGTGATATGTGCATGATCGAGCATATTCCCGAGCTGATGACGTCCGGAATCGCCTCCTTCAAGATCGAGGGCAGAATGAAATCCGCTTATTATGCCGCCGTGACCTCAAACTGCTATCGCATGGCGATGGACCGTTATGAAGAAGATCCCGAGGGGTATTCCTTCGATGAGCGTCTTCTGACCGAGCTTGACAGCGTCAATCACCGTGAATACTGCACGGGCTATTTCTTTGACCATCCGATGGACACCCCGCAGCTTGTCACACGCCCCGGGTATCTTGCCGAAAAGGCGTATCTTGCCTATGCGGTCGGTTATGACGAGGCGAGCGGTCGGGGAATCTTCGTACAGAGGAACAAATTCAGCGTCGGAGATACCGTCGAGCTTCTGACTCCCGGCAGAGTGGGGGAGAGCATTGCTGTTGATGCGCTCTTTGATGAAGCAGGTGTCCCTATTGAAGCCGTTCCCCATCCTTATATGACCTTTACCATGCCCGTTCCCTTTGCCGTGCGTGAGGGTGATATTCTGCGCATGGGTTGACATCAGCCGACATATTTCGATACGATCCGACAATATTTTGTACGATCTGACAAAGGAGGTGGCAACGTGCCGCCGATCTTCTATGGCATCGCTGCCGCCTATCTTGCGGCAACACTGCCGCTCTCTCTGTGGGCGGTCCGAAAACTTTCCCGTCTTCGCTCGGGTGTATACGGGCTTCTTGTCCCCTTTGTGACGGCGCTTCTTTCCTATGCCGTTGCCCTGATTTCAGGAATTTTTTACGGCTTTCTTTCTGGGCTTTGGCTCTTTCTCATCACCTATCCCGTCCCACTTGCGGGAATGGCGGTTTTTGCTCGCGCGCGTTACCGTCGGTATCAGATGCTGAAGGGAGCGTATGACGCACAGACCCGTGCTGCCAAGCCTCCCGTTGTGGCGTCTTTGAAGCTGAGACGGCAGCTTGAAGCGTTTTCCTGCTCCTCCCCCCTCACCCCTGAGGCACAGCGCGAGGTTGTGATCCTTCTCAAAAACGGTAACAGTGCCAAAGAGATCTCGCGCTTTTACAACACCCGTGAAGAGGAGCTTCTCAAGATCAAGCGTGCCTTTGACAGCTACGCAAGGAAAGAGGAGAAAAATGATCGTCGCGGTGAGCCTTATACCGTCAGCCCCGAGCAAAGAGAATTTCTGCTCCGTTTGATGATGAACGCGACTCCTCAGAGCCTCTCCTGTTCCGATCTTCTTCTCTGGCAGATCTCCTCGGTACGCCGTCTCATACAGAAGGCAGCGGGGGTCTATCCCACCGAGGATGCCGTCAAACATTTTCTCCTCGAAAGCGGCGCTCTGCCGACCGAAGAGGATTATGCCTTCAGCAAGACAAGAGAGGGCGAAATCTGGGAAAAAACGCAGTATGAAAAGATCCGCATGTCTGCTCTTGAAAAAAATGCCGCCATTTTCTGGCTGTATGCCCTGCATACCAAGGATCTGCCCCATACCGTTCTTGTTGCTGTTGATCCCGAATACCCCATTTCCTTCGGGGTCTATAAGGAAAACAGTGGTCTTTCGGACTTTTTATCGAAGCTTTCCTCTCTCACCAACCGACCCATCTATGCGGTACTTTGTTTCAAGAGCTCGCTCTTCAAAAAATTTACCGCGCCACCTGCGAATGTTACGCTCTTTCCTTACGGCGAGCGCACCGACATTCCCGAATAATACCATGTCTGATTTCATTTATTCGATCGACTTTGCGATCAACGATTTCATCGCCGACTATCTCACGCATCCCGTTTTTGACGCGATCTTCCGTGTCATCACCTTTCTTGGGGACGCGGGATGGTTCTGGATCGCCCTGACGGTGAGCTTTCTTCTGTTCAAGGAGACACGCCGCTATGGGGTTTCGATGGCGATCTCTCTGCTCTTTTCGACCCTGTTCACCAATATTCTGCTGAAGCCCATCGTCAACCGACCGAGACCGTACGAGCTTCGCGACATCACGCTGAAGGTGGCGCCTCCGCATGACGCCTCCTTCCCCTCGGGGCACACCTCCGCTTCCTTCGCGGCGGCACTTGCCTTGTTCAAGGAAAACAAAAAGCTCGGCACACCCGCAGTGATCCTCGCCGCTCTCATCGGGTATTCAAGACTCTATTTCTACCTGCATTTTTTTACCGACGTTCTCGGCGGTACGCTGATCGGTGTTGTTACGACGGTGATCTCGTATTTTCTGACGCCTTACGTCATGAAGGGTCTGTCCCGTCTTTCCGAAAAGATCAAAAACCGAAAGAAAAAAGCCTGAAATTCGACTCCATCTGCTTGACCGCACGTGATCTTTGTGATACAATGGGGTAGAATCATGTCATCATAATACCCAAAGACTTCGTCATAGTGCAAAAATGATTCTTTTTGTTACCTATCGCTTTACCACAAGGAGTATCCCATGAAAACACGCCGCACGGTCATTCTGGAAAAAATCAAAGAATCGCTGTCATCGGTCCTGCCCGTTGCCGCGATCGTTGCCGTTTTGTGCTTCAGCTTTATTCCGATCGAATCGGGGACCTTTCTCTCCTTCCTTGCCGGTACCGTTCTTCTGGTGATCGGCATGGGTCTTTTCTCGCTCGGCGCGGAGACCTCGATGGAGAAAATGGGGGAATACGTCGGTGTGCAGATGACCCGCTCCAAAAAAATATGGCTGATCATCCTGCTCTCTTTTCTGGTCGGTGTGATGATCACCGTTTCCGAGCCTGACCTTTCGGTTCTGGCAGGGCAGGTATCCTCGGTGAACCGCTACGTTCTGATCTTTGCGGTCGGTCTCGGTGTGGGCGTGTTTCTCGTTCTCGCCATGCTCCGTATCTTGTTCGGCATCAAGCTTTCCTATCTGCTTCTCGTTTCGTATGCCATTGTGTTCGTTCTCATGTTCTTCGTGCCGAAGAATTTCGTGCCCCTCGCCTTTGACTCGGGCGGTGTGACCACAGGTCCGATGACCGTTCCCTTTATCATGGCGCTCGGTGTCGGTGCCGCCTCCATCCGTTCCGACAAAAACGCCGAGGCTGACGCCTTCGGTCTCGTGGCGCTTTCCTCGGTCGGACCGATCTTAGCCGTTATGCTGATCGGTGTGATCGCCAAGCCCTCCAATGCCGAATGGTCGATGTCCGAGGAGGTTTTGCAGTCCACCACCGATCTTAGTCGCTATTTTCTGACGAGCATTCCGCACAAGCTCGGTGAGGTCGCGATCGCGCTTTTTCCGATCGTCATCTTTTTTCTGATCTATCAGTTTATTGCGCAGCCTCTTTCCAAGGGCGCGATCGCCAAGATCCTGATCGGCGCGCTTTATACATACGTGGGACTTGTACTGTTTCTGACGGGTGCCTCCTGCGGTTTTATGCAGACCGGCTACGATCTCGGTCATGCCATTGCCGAAAGCAAGCTTTCCTTTATGATCGTACCCATCGGATGTCTCGTCGGTTACTTCACCGTCAAAGCTGAGCCTGCTGTGATCCTGCTTGAAAAACAGGTAGAGGACGTGACCTCGGGCGCGATCCCGAGAAAAATGCTCTCGCTTTCGCTCTCGCTCGGCGTTGCCGCCGCCGTCGGCATTGCCATGCTCCGCGCTCTTACGGGAATCTCCTTACTTTACTTCTTGCTTCCGCTTTACGCCATTGCTCTCGTTCTCACCTTCGTTGCTCCCGATATTTTCACGTCTATCGCCTTCGACTCGGGCGGTGTGGCGTCGGGTCCGATGACCGCTACCTTCCTTCTGCCCCTCGCGGCAGGTGTGTGCGACGGTGTCGGCGGTGTGATCATGACCGATGCCTTCGGTATCGTGGCAATGGTTGCCGTGACTCCCCTTGTTACCATCCAGATCCTCGGTGTTGTTTACAAGCTTCGTCTCAGAAAGGCACGCGCTGTCGAGCCTGCCGATGACGACGTCATCGAGCTTTGATCCCCCGTCCGTTTCACATGAAAGGAGACAGACCATGAAAGATCTGAATATGATGCTCACCATCGTCCGAAGACAAGATGCTGAAGAGTTTATCTCATTTTTTAAAGCTCACAACCAGCCGACCGTCTTCAGCATGCGCGCGAAGGGTACGGCGAAATCCAAAACGCTTTCGCTTCTCGGTATCGAAGAGAGCGAAAAATCGGTACTGCTCACCCTTGTCAGCGGCGAGGGCGCCAGAACGCTGATGAAGGGGCTTGTGAGAGAGCTATATCTCGACATGCCCGACCGCGGTATCGCTCTGACTTGCCCCCTCTCCTCGATCGGGGCGGGTGCTATGAAAACTCTCGTCCACGGCGAGATCAACGAAAAGGAAGGAATGACTATGAATACCGAAAAAGAGCTGATCGTGATCATTGCCAACCGCAATCATACCGACCTTGTGATCGATGCCGCCCGTGAGGGCGGTGCGGCGGGCGGTACGGTGGTCAATGCCAAGGGCACTGCCGCCGCCGGTACGGCAACCTTTATGGGGATCACCCTGGCAAACGAGAAGGAGATCATCCTGATCGTTGCCAAAAAAGAAGACCGCACGAATATCATGCGCTCTGTTTTGCAGGCGGCGGGTGTCAATACCCCCGCGGAGGCAGTTTGCTTCGCGCTTCCCATTTCGGAGGCGGCGGGCTTCCGTAATCTTGAGATCAGCGAGGAAAGTGACGAATGATGCATGGATCTTTGCCGTGGTTTGTCTCCCGCAAGGACATTCCTTTGCCCGATCCCCGCAAGGTCGATCCTCAAAGCATCAGCGATGCGCTTCGTAAGGAGCGCAAAGGGTACGTTGTCTTTTTCGCGCTTACCGTCGCCATGGTGATCCTCGTTTTTGCCCTTCTTGCCGTTTTTGTGCCGATTATCGGCAGCGAGAAGGAGTTTTCCGACTTCACCGAGCGGGATGTACGGGTGTTTATCCTCTATCTTGCGATCACGCTTGTTCTCTTCGCGGCGATGTTTGTTTTCGCGATCCTTGCGAGAAAGTCGTATTACAAGGCGGAGCGCTCACGCGCGATCCTTGATCTGATCGCCTGCTATCACAGGCGGTTTGAGGAGCTTACGGTCGCGGCTCATGGCGTTTTGCGTCTCTTTTTCGCCTTTTCGCAGGGGCTTTGTGTCAGAGCGCTTATCTATGAAGAAGAGGGCAATACCTATACCTACGCGCTGCAAAGCTTCTTCGGAATCTGGGCGACCTTTACCCGAGAGGGCGGCTTTTCCTCTCCCGAGGACGCCGCGGCGGCGCTTTTTGAGGATTCCACCGTCGAGTGGGAAGAAGAGCGTCCCTGACTTTTTCGCTCATACCAAACGGTTTTACAAAAATCGATCGATACCGTGTAAAAAAATCGCCCATCGGAGCATTCCGATGGGCGATTTTAGATTCCAAAGAGTTTATTGAACGTTCAGTGCCGCGGTGGGGGCGGTAACGGTGTATTCGGCGGGAACGTCGGTGATGATCCAACCGAAGATCACAACGCCCTCATCGGCGACGTATACCGTATTGGGTGCGCTCAGGGAGTGATATACGACCTTGGGCTCGGCGCTAAAGGTCACACTGTCCTTACCCTCGGCGGTAAAGGTGACTACCGTTTCGAGCTTCGACAGGGTGTCGAGCCATGCGAGATCGGTCATGATGACGATGCGGCAGTCCTTGGTACCGTCTGCATTGTCACGGGTCTGATAATACATAGCATAGTTCTCGCCGTCATTCAGCGAAAGGGTCTCAAAGGAGGTCTGGGCGGGATACTTATCGGTGTTTCCGGTCGTGGCGAAGAGATTCATATCGAATTCATAGCCCTTGGTGGTCTGATGGGAGCTGATCGCGATGATATTGCTGCCTTCCTTCAGGATATCGGAGGCGTTTTCGACAAGCTTGTGCGTGCGGTAGAGCGCCATTTCGGTATTGTCCTCATACAGCTTGATGCCGTTGAGATAGAGCGTGTAGTTTTCATCGTGGAAGGAGGAGGAGAGAAGCGCCATACCGTCAAGGGATAGCAGCTCTTCTGCCGTCAGCGTGAATTCCTTGACAGCCCAGAAGTAAGCGTTTTCCGCCGTGCCGTCGCCCTCATAGTCGGGCGCGATCGCCGTACCGGCGGTGTTCCACGCCTTGGTGCAACCGGGTGCGCGGATGCCGAAGGGTCCTTCGGCTTTTGCCCAGTCAGAGGATACCGAAAGATCGGTGTTCCAGTTTGCGGGAGCAAGGGGTGCTTTGCCCTCGGCGTCGATACTGCCCGTCATATAGCGCCATTCAGCGTGATGGTCAAAGATGCTCTCGGTCTTTTCCACAAACTTGATATGACCCCACTGACCCTTATTTCCGTTCGGGCCGGTAGCGGCGTTACAAGCCCACTGCCATACGGCGTCACGTACGCCGTTCGCGGCATCGGGATCGTGGCACTGGGTATCAAAGGTGATATGGCCGCCGTTTTTGAGATAGGAGGTGTCATTCAGCGGGATCTTGGCTTCTACGAAGGCGTGATAGCCGCTGTCTGTCTTTTCGACGATCTTGGTGGTATACAGTGAATCGTCCTTTTTGTTATATTTACCGCTGGGATTGTGGACGGTGTAGCTCTCTCCGGTGTCATCAAGCACCATCGACAGAATATAGCTCTTGCCGTTTGTCCCGTAGCTCTGATCGTTACTGTCTTCGCTGACGAACAAGAAGATCGCGTCGTTTTTCCAGCTCTGGCTGCCGTAACGGTCAGCGCCGTTTGCAATGAGAACGTTGTCCTTGACTTCATAAAGGAAGTAAAGCGCGTCGCCGCTGTACATGACGCGGAACTTGAAGGAAGAGGAGTCACGGTGCGCGCCGTTGTTGTTGGTGTCCTGCGAGACGATTCTGCCGACTACGTATTCGGGAACCGATGCCCATACCTCGTCGATCTCGCCGTCAACGGTGGGAGCAGTGGTGACGTTGGGTGCATAGGCGAATTCCGAGCCTGCGACCGCCGCATTGACGGAAAAGGGTGTGAGAAGTGCCGACAGCAGGCAGAGTGTCAGCAAAAAGGAGAAAAGCTTTTTCATGATGAAGATTCCTTTCGGTGAAATATCAATACGCTGTTTTCATGTCTGAAAACGCGTGAAGAACAAAACGGGCGATAACAAAAAGGTGTTTTTATCCTGCATGTCAGAGCGCGGGTATGCGTGTGCATTCCGGCTCTCTATTGGCGAGGACAAAAACACCCGTTTTCAGTCTGCACTTTGTTGAGCTTTTACGGTTTTGGCTTGTATGTAATCAGATATTGCTTTCGATGTACGCACAAAGCGCGGAGAAGACCTTGAGATTTGCCACTTCGTCATCGGGGATTGAAACACCGAATTCCTCTTCGATGACCATGAGGATCTCAACTACGTCAAGAGAGTCTGCGCCGAGATCTTCCACAACGTCGGTCGAATCGGTGATCTCCGATTCGCTGATGCGGAGCTGTGAGGCGATGATCTCTTTCAATTTCTGGTTCATTGGTGGGTGCCCTCCCATAGTTCATTTGTTTGTGAGAAAGTGAAGTTCACACTTTCCTCACTTATATTATACAGAAAAATCATGGTTTGTCAAGAAGATTTTTCAACTTTTGGAGAGAATCCCCTCAGGCAACGTCAAACTGCGAGAGATAGAGCGAGGCATAGAAGCCCTTTTTCTCAAGAAGCTCGCTGTGTGTACCGCTTTCGATGATCTCGCCGTCCTTCAGAACGAGGATGACGTCGGCGTTCTGAACGGTCGACAGGCGGTGCGCGATAATAAAGGCGGTGCGCCCCGCGGTAATGGTCTGCATGGCTTCGGTAAGAAGCGTTTCGGTGCGGGAGTCCACGTTGGAGGTTGCCTCGTCGAGAATGAGAACGGGATGGTGGACGAGCAACATGCGGGCAATGGTAATGAGCTGTTTTTGTCCTTTCGAGATATTGGTATCGTCCATGACGGTATCGTAGCCCTGCGGGAAGGATTCGATCAGCTCGTGGATGCGCGCGGTCTTTGCCGCCTTGATGACCTCCTCACTGGTCGCACCCTCACTGCCGTAGGCAATGTTTTCGGCGACCGAGGCACCGAAGAGCCAGGTATCCTGTAACACCATCGCAAAGGAGCGGCGTAGGGTATCGAGAGGAATCTTCGCGATATCCACCCCGTCAAGGAAGATCTTGCCCTCGCCGCATTCGTAAAAGCGCATCAGAAGATTGACGAAGGTAGTCTTGCCGCTGCCCGTCGGACCGACGATGGCAACCGTTTTGCCTGCCTCGACCTTAAGATTTATGTGCTTCAGCACGGGCTTGTCGGGGGTATAGGAGAAGGAAAGATCCGAGATCTCAAAGCTGCCTCTGAGAAATTCGGGCGCCTTGTCCATCACCATGTCGACAGCCTCGCTCTTTTCGTCGAGAAGACGGAAAATGCGCTCTGCCGCCGAGGTGGCGGACTGGATCTCCGAGACGATGTTGGCGGTCTCGTTGATAGGACCTAAGAATTTTCTGGAATAGAGAATGAATGCCGACAGCTTGCCGGGGGTCATGGCGGCAAGAACGAGAGGACCGATGACGAGGTTTTCGGGAGAAGACAGCATGTACAATAGTGCGCCCAGCATACTGATCAGGGAGATCGAGAGATTGTTGATGAAATTGACACCGGGACCGACCAGCGAGCCGTGGTAATCGGCGGCGTAATAGCTTTCGACCGCTTCGTGATTATGCTTATCAAAGCGGCGGATCATGACATCCTCTTTTCCGTAAGCGCGGACGGTCTTCTGACCCGAAAGCATTTCCTCCGCATAGCCGTTCAGCATGCCGAGACGGGCGGAGCGGCGGCGGAAGAGGGGCTTGACCTTTTTGACACGGTAGCAGGTGAAGGCAACGAGGATCGGTACGGTGAGAAGGTAGATGGGCAGAAGGATCGGGCAGATCTTTGCCATCATGATAAACGAGCCGACAAGGGTGATCGAGCCTGCGAGGATCTGCACAAGATCGTTCGACAGCGAGGTATTGACGGTGTCGATATCGTAAGAGAGGCGGCTGATGATATCCCCCGTCTGATTGTTGTCAAAATAAGAGACAGGCAGTGTCAGAAGGTGATCGAAGACCTGTTTTCGCATGCGATACACGATGCGCCGCGAAATGTTGATCATGACGATCGAAAGACAGTAAGAAAGAAGGGCGGATACCGCATACGAGAGGAGCATCATGAGGCAGAAGAATGCCACGCGCGAAAGATCGGGGCCGTCTTCAGACTCAATGGCGTCTATGGCGTATTCCGAGAGCTGAGGACCGATGAGGGCAATGCCGTTGGCAAGCATCGTCAGAATGAGTGCCAGGGCAAGAAGACCCTTGTGCGCACCGAAATAGGAGAGCAGCCTCCCGATGACAGCGGTCTTTTTCATGCGCTGATCGGTCGATTTTTCGGGCGTCGGCAGAGCGGTATCTGTGGGAGCGGGTTTTCGGAAGAGAACCTTTTTAGTCAAGGATCGCACCTCCCATCTGACTTTGATTGATCTCGGCATAGGCGGGGCAGGTGAGAAGCAGGTCTTCATGCTTGCCGCAAGCAATGATCTCGCCTCGGGACAGCACTAAGATCTTGTCCGCCGTTGCGATCGAAGAGACACGCTGTGCCACGATCACCGAGGTGGTATGAGAGAAATGTGCCGCAAGGGAAGCACGGAGCAGGGCGTCGGTCTTGTAGTCAAGCGCGGAGGAGGAATCGTCGAGAACGAGGATCTCGGGGTCTGCGGCAAGAGCGCGCGCGATCAGGGTGCGTTGCTTCTGACCGCCCGACAGATTGGCGCCCTTGATGGCAAGGGACGCGTCAAAGCCCTCGGGGCGGTTTTCGATGAAGCTTTTCGCCTGGGCATAGGCGGCGGCTTTCTCGATCGCTTCGTCGCTGACATGCTCCCGTCCGAAGCGGATATTTTCCCTGATGGTGTCGGCAAAGAGAAAGTCATTCTGAAAGACCACGCCGAAGCGCTCTCTCAGGCGCTTGGTGGGAATCTCTTTGATATTGACGCCCTCGATGAGGATCTCACCCTCGTCGACGTCATAGAAGCGCATGAGAAGATTGAGAAGGGTGGATTTGCCCGAGCCGGTTTCCCCGATGATGCCGAGGGTCTCATGGCGGTTCAGCGTGAAGGAAACGTTTTTCAGCACGGGGGTGTTCTGATAGCCGAAGGTGATGTTTCTGAATTCGATCAGGGGCGCGCGGCGGTCTGTTAAGGGCATTTCACCCGTGACACTCAGCTCATAGTTCTCCGACAGTACCTCGTTGATGCGTGTCATACTTGCCGAGCCCTTTGACACGTTTACGAAAATGCGCGAAATATTGATCAGGGCGTTGGCAATGATGGTGAAATAGGACATGAAGGCGATGATGACGCCCGCTGTGGTCTTGCCCTTGGTGACGAGGAACGCGCCCGCCAGAATGACGGCGCACATGCCGACGTTCAGAACGAAGGTGGTAACGGGTCCGAGGCGTGCCATGTTCACGCCCGCCTTCTTTTCGGTCTCAATGGCGTCGCGGTTGGCAACGTCGAAGCGTTCTTTTTCATAGTCCGCCTTGGAGAGGGCTTTGATGACACGGATGCCTGTGGCATCCTCTCTCACGATGCGGGTGAATTCGTCCACCTTTTTCTGCAACTGACGGTACAGTCCAACCCCCGCAAGGGAGGCTTTGCGCGCCGCGAGATAGACGAAGGGCAGTGTGAGGAGCATGACGACGGTCAGACGAATATCGAGAATGGCGGTCATGATCACGCCGCCGATGAGAAGGATGGGGGCGCGGATCCCGAGGCGGAGCGACATGCCGATCATGTGATTGACGTTATAGGTATCACCTGTAAGGCGGCTTTCGAGAGAGGCGATCGTGAAACGGTCGGTCTGCGCCGAGGAAAGATAGGATGAGCGCGCGAACAGATCGTGACGGATCTCACGGGTGGTTTCGCAGGCGACAAGGGATGCCATACGGTTGGCGATGACGTTGAAGAGAAATGCCAGAATCGAAAAGACGATCATGGCACAGCCCCAGAAGACGATCTTCAGGCTGTTTTTCTCGGGAACCACGTTGTCAAGAAGATGTGCCAGCACATAGGGGATGAAGAGATCCATCATCGTGCCGACGATCTTGATCAGTGTTCCCACGGTAATGGCGAACCGTGAGGCTTTGAGATACTGAAAAAGCCGTTTCATTGATTCCTCCTTTGGTTTTCGGAAAAAACAAGTCGGCTCAAACGAGCCGACTTGAGTCGTATCCTATGATGGTTTCCGTCGGTTTTCTGCCGATTAGTCGGAAATGTAGGAAAGAAGAGCCATCGTGCGAGCTCTCTTGATGGCAACAGCGAGGTCACGCTGATGCTTAGCGCAGGTACCGGTCACTCTCTTGGGGAGGATCTTGGCGCGCTCGGAAATGAATTTGCGAAGCTTTGCGGTTTCCTTGTAATCGATCTCGGTTACATTTTCAACGCAGAACTGGCAAACTTTTTTCTTTTTGCGGTTCATACCGTTCTGACGGAACGCGGGCTTAGCTGCGGGAGCCTGAGCGGGCGCTGCGGGAGCGGTAGTAACTTCCTTTTCGTTTTCCATATCTATCCAATCCTTTCAAAGTATTAAGTGGTACCGCATGGCGGTACGTGCCTGTGAAGGCTGACAAACGCTCCTTATTTAGAAGGGGAGATCGTCATCGTTGCCCATTTCTTCAAAATGGGGCGCTCCGACATCAGAAGAGAAGCCGGGTGTCTGGTAGCTGCCGGGGGTATAGGTCGAGCCGCCCGCGGGCGATTCGCTCTTTGCGTCTACGAAGTTTACTTCATCAACAACAACGTCGGTGAAATAACGCTTCTGACCCTGGGCATCGGTCGTTGTGCTGGTCTGGATCGATCCAACAACGCAGATCGAGCTACCTTTGCGGAAGTAACGCGTAATAAATTCGGCTTGGGTGCGCCATGCGACACAGTTAATGAAATCAGTCTGTGCCTGTTCGCCCTGCTTAGCAAAGCGACGGTTTACCGCAATCGAAAAACGGGTTACGGGAATACCGCTTGGTGTGGTCTTCAGTTCGGGATCTGCAGTCAAGCGACCGCCGAGAATGACTTTGTTAAAATTAAAATTAGCCATTTGTGTACGTCCCTTCCTTTTTCGTTACTTACGCTTCCTTCTTGATTACGATGGAGCGCAGGATGCCTTCATTCAGGTTGAAGGATCTTTCGAGTCTTGCAGGGAAATCTGCCTGGCTCTTGAAGGTTACGAGAACATAGTAGCCTTCGGTCTTGTAGTCGATCTCGTAAGCGAGCTTACGCTTGCCCCATTCGTTGACTTCGATGATCTCGCCGTTTTCGGTAATTCTGTTGATGTACTTTTCAACGAGAGCCTTGACTGCGTCTTCACCGATGGTTACGTCGACTGCGAAGAGTGTTTCGTACTTCTGCATCTTTTCCATAATCATTTACACCTCCCTATGGACATTTGACCGCAAGTCTATTGGTTTTTCCTGCGGTAGAGAGATCGAGGAGAGCATATTTGCGCTCTGCCCCATCTTCAGCCTTTCTATTATACAGAAATCTATGTGAATTGTCAAGGGTTTTTTTGTGATTTTATTGAAATTTTCAAAAAAGTATGCTATAATGATGCCAAATGCATCGAAGGAAAGGGGTATTTCGTTATGAAACCCGAACGATCGCCCGAAAATCTGAAAAAAAAGCGCCTTTTGGTACTTCTCGGCGTGCTTCTTGCCACCGCGGTACTGGTGCTTCTCAACATGGTCGACTTCACGCCCGCCGTCGACGACGTGACCACCGAGCCGTATACACCCGAAACACAGCCCATTCAGAACTTTTATCCCGCTCCCGAGGGGGATATTTTCAAGAATCAGGGCTATCTGAGGCTTGACAGAACGCTTCATTATACTTATAACAGTCAGACGGTCTCTCCCGACCGTAATAACCGTTTCGATCAGCCCTACGACGCCTTTTTCCTTGACTATTTCGAGGCTCTGCAAAAGGGTGATGCCAAGACTCTCAACGCGCTTTGCTCCGAGGTCTATTTCCGCACCCATGATAAGCTTTCCTCCATCAGTCCGCAGATGGTATACGATCTTGAAATCATCCGAACGGGCGACCCCGTGATCATCACCGAGGCCGAAAAGGAAGAGGACAAGGCATATCTCGGCGACTCGCTCGTCTTTTTTGAGGTGCGCTACAAGATCTATCAGAATGACGGCTCGTTCCGACGCGACATTGTGGATGACGAGGTCATTCCGCAGATCTTCACGTTGCTCATCGGGGATGACGGCAGACTTTCGCTGAACGCGATCAGCTATTTCCGTCCCACGCAACCCTCGGGCGGCGATCGGGCAGACGGGGAGCTTCTCTCCCTTGTGATGCCTCTTGTGTGGCTGGTTCTCTTCGTGGTGCTTCTGGTCACGGCGCTGATCGTGAAAAAACGTCTTCTTCTGTCTCTGACGCTCAGTGCTTTCGTGACGTTTTTGGTCTCGATCAAGGGCATGTTGCTTCTTCAGGTGCTTTCCTTCCTTCTTGTGACGGTGGCGTGCTTCTTCCTTCTGAAGCTGATCAAAGCCAAGAAAAAGGCATAAAATTTTCATCAATTTAATAGAAGGAGGCATTTGTGTTATTCAATTCGCTTGAATTTTTACTGTTTTTGCCGATCACGTTTTGTCTGTATTGGCTGACACCTCACAAGGCACGCTATCTTGTGCTTCTCGCGGCTTCCTATTTCTTTTACATGTACTGGAATCCGGGCCTTGTCTTCCTCATTCTGTTCACAACGGTGGTGTCGTATCTTGCGGGGATCTTTATGGAGAAATCGGGCGAGAACCTTCGTCTGCGCCGCCTTATCCTTGTTCTGAATCTGGTGCTTTGCCTTTCGGTCCTGATCTTCTTCAAGTATTTCAACTTTCTCTATGCCGCCCTCTACGATATTATCGGGCTGTTCGGCGGCGGTAAGGCGCCCGGCTTTTTCGAGATCCTTTTGCCCGTGGGTATTTCCTTTTATACCTTCCAGACCGCTTCCTACGTCATTGACGTTTACCGCAGAAAAGAAAAATGCGAGAAGCATTTCGGCTACTACGCGCTTTTCGTGATCTTCTTTCCGCAGCTTGTGGCTGGTCCCATTGAGCGCCCCGGGGCTCTTTTACCCCAGCTGAAGCGCCGTGGGGACGTGAAGACCCTCGATTATTCGGGTGCGTTTCGCTATATGCTGCTCGGCTTTTTCAAAAAGATCGCCGTTGCCGATGCCGTGGGGCTTGTGGTCAACGCGGTCTATGAGAATCCCACTGAGGCGGGAGGACTGTCCGCACTCGTCGCGACCCTTCTTTTCGCGGTGCAGATCTACTGTGATTTTTCGGGCTACAGCGATATCGCAAACGGTACGGCAAGGCTGTTCGGCGTGACGCTGACCGAGAATTTCGATTCTCCCTACCGTTCGTGTTCGATCAAGGAATTCTGGAATCGCTGGCATCTGTCACTCTCCCGCTGGCTTCGGGACTACTTATATTTTCCGCTCGGCGGCTCGCGCTGTGCCCCTTGGCGGCATTTTCTCAATATTCTGATCGTCTTTTTCGTGTCGGGTCTCTGGCACGGCGCCAATTATACCTTCGTGATCTGGGGACTTCTGCACGGCATTTTCCAGATCGTCGGCATACTGACGCTGAAATATCGGAACGCCTTCTGGCAAAAGCTCGGCAAATCGCCCGACGGCAAGCTTGTGACCGCGCTCAGACGGCTGATGACCTTTGTTTTAGTGCTGTTCACCTGGATCTTCTTCCGTGCCTCGAGCGTATCCGATGCACTGCTTCTGATCCGCAGTTTCTTCACGGGCTTCAAGAGTTTTGAGGCGGAATGGACGCTGATGGCACTCTCGCTCCCGCTTCTTGTGTACATCGTCTGCGCGCTGCTGATCCTTCCCTTGGCAGAAAGGCTTAAGAAACGCGAAAAGACCGAGGATCCGAAAAAGGACGAGCGCTATCGCTTCCTTCTTTACGTGATCATGGCGCTCTGCACCGTATCGGTATGGATCTATCTCTCCGCCACCGATGTCGGCAGCTCGTTCATTTATTTCCAGTTTTAACGCATGAATTTTCCCAAGAAACAGGATGCCCCACAGGGCTAACACAAAGATATGAAACGAAATCTTCTTAAATTTTTACTTTGGGCGCTTGTGCTGATAACCCCCTTTTCGCTTTTCCTCGGGGTGACGGAGGCACTTGACAACCCTTATCGCGATACCTATCTCGGCGCATTTCCATCGAAATACGAAAGGCTGTACGAGGCATACGGCAACAAGATCGTTCTGATCGGCGGCTCGTCCTTGCCCTTTGGGGTGGACTCCTCCCTGATCGAAAGCGATCTGCATCAGGCGTATGACGTGGTGAATTACGGTCTTTACGCCACGCTCGGAACGAAATACATGCTGGATACCTCGCTCGATGCGATTTCAAGCGGCGATATTGTGGTGATCGCGCCCGAGCTGTTTCCCCAGACCTATTCGCTGTATTTCAATCCCGAGGCAGTCCTGCAGGCAACCGACGGCTTTTCGACGATGAACGCGGGGCTCCCGCTGAAGGACAAGATCTCGCTCGTTTACCGTAATTTTCTCTTTGGCTTTGAGAAGATCACCCATGCCGTCAACGGCACCAAGCTTTCGCCCTCGGGTATTTACGATCCCGCATGCCTTGACAATTTCGGGGATATGGTGGAATTCCGTGAAAGCAATATCATGAACGGCGGCTATGATGCCAATATGCTGATCACCCTTGACGAGACCCTTCTTGACGAGGATTTTCTCGATTACGTGAATGACTATATCAAAAAAGCCCAAAAAAAGGGCGCGACGGTCTATTTCAGCTTTTCGCCCACCAACATCGCGGCTGTCCGTACCTCTGAGGAGGCGCGCGGCGTTTTCGAAAAGGCACTTGCCGAACGGCTTGACTGCGAGCTTCTTCTCTCCCTTGAGGACGCCTTGATCGACAAGCGGTATTTTTACGATACGAATTTTCACCTGAACACCGCGGGACAGCTGTATTTTTCTCACCTTCTGTCGCTTACCCTTCAGGAGAAAATAGGGGATGAGAGCATTTCGTCCTCGATATGGGTTCCCGCGCCCCCTCCGATCGAGGAGGATACCGTGGTAGAGCCGCCGAGCGGCGACAAGATCGATCCCTCGACCTATACGGGAGGTGCTAATGCCGACTACGTCGACTGCTTTTTGTATGAGGATATCGGCAATTCCTTTAAGATCGTGGGCGTCAAGCCCGAGTTTTACGGCATGACCGAGGTCATTCTGCCTTCGGTCTATCTCGGAAAAAACGTGACCGCCCTCTCTGCTGACGCGCTTGCCTTCTGCACCGAGCTTGAAAGGGTGCATATCGGTACGACCTACAAGAGTCTTGAGGCATATGCCTTCCGCGGCTGTATCGCCCTTGAGGGGATCTATCTGTACGAAGAAGACGGCAGCCGTATCACACCGCCGAGCGAAAATCTTCTGAGTGGTGCTTCCCGCGGCGTTACCCTGTATATCCCCGCGGGCAGTAACTACCTGACGGGCTACGTCTGGTCGAGCTATGAAGACAGAATGGAATTCTTTACACCGTATCGGGAGGATAAGACATGAAGAGACTGATCCTTACCGTATTTGCCGCGATCCTTTTGTGTGCGCTCTCTGCCTGCGATTTCGTTCGGTTCATTCCTTACGATTCCCCCGATGAAGAGCTGGAGGCAAGAAGAGAGGAGCTGATCGGGGAGATCCTGTCGGTCTCGGAGGTCGGCTTTTATGAAGAAGAGGTCGGCTATCGCTTTGAGATTTTGCTTCAGGATGCGCTCAACGAGCTGAGAGAGGCGAAGGATCTTGACAGCCTTGAGATCATTTTCCTCCGTCACAAGGCAAAGCTTGAGGCACTTCCCAAGAGCCTTGAGGCGACGATCGAGGCGGTTCTTGATGAGCTTTCGACCTACGTTTCCCCGAGCGATTACCGTGAGGCGGAACGAAAAGAGCTGGAAGACTTTATTGCCTTTTACCGTGACGCGGTCTCGAAAGCCACGGCGCAGGAGGATGCCGAGGCACTGCTTCGCGCCTTCAAGGCGGACGTCTATCATCTGAAGACCGACGCCGAATACCGTGCTGAGGAATTTGCCGACATGAAGACGGCGGCACAGGAAGAGCTTTTGTCCTATCTCAATTATGCCGACTACCGCCCCGACGGGCAGGAAAAGATCAAGGAAACGGTCGAATACTTCAGCGAAAGGATCAAGGAAGCCAAGGACGATGAGGCACTGACTGTGCTGATGACACAGGCAAAGCATGACCTTGACGAGATCCCCACTGCCAAAGCGCTCTACCGCGAAGAGCATGCAGAGACCGTCAAGGATTGGCTGGATATCCTGGAGGATGAGATCTCGGATCACGAGCTTTCCGATACCTTTGACCGTGAGGCAATGAAGACCCATTTGCTTTCCTTTGCCACCAAGGAGGCTTCGGCATACGAAGCGGCATGCTATCTGCTCTCGCTCTGTGAGGGCAAAGCGGAGCTTCTCGATTTGTACCGCGATATGACGGTTTCGGCGCTGTCCTCGTCCTACGTGGCGGGTGACTTTCGTGAAAACGACCGCCGTGAGATGGCGCTGAAGGTCTCACTTGCCAAACAGAGGCTCGAAGACGCCGATACCGAGCTGGCGATCCGGAAGATCTTTGAGGAAACACTTGCCGAGCTTATGCTGTACGAGACCAACGATGCGCTCTGGCAAAGAGAAGACACCGCTTTTCTTCAAGCGCTTGAGGATCGCTACGGCGATAAGATCCTGACTCTCCCCGCCTCTCTCACCGAGGCATCCTCCTATGAGGAGCTTGCCGCCATCATTGATTACTATGCCTTTTATCAGCTCGATCATCAGAGCTTTTTGCGTGACACCTTCCGTGTGGAGATCGCCTATCCCCATAAAGGGGCGCAGTATGAGATCAACGAGGTCTATTGGTACTGCGAGCTGATCCGCTCGGCGGTGGGCATTACCGGATATTTTGAGGAGGACGGCAACCATCTTGTCATCCGACTGATCCCCTATGCCATTGCCACCGAGTCGAATACGAGCTCGCCCCGTCATCCGACACGCTATGAGTCTTTGGTGACGCTTTTCCCCGACAAGACCTACACCCCGAGAGGGGAGGATTTTTCGGATTTTGCTTATCTCCAAAATGAAAAGACGCTTACCGGTATCTGGAACACCCAGCAGCTCTGGTACGCGCTCGAGCAGGGCTATCTGCCGATCACGGTGGAAGACTCCCCAGCCGAGAGGGCGCTTCGCCGTGCTGAGGAGATCCTTCGCGAGATCGTGTCCGACGATATGTCGATCGAGGAAAAGGCATTTGCGATCTTTTCGTGGTTCGGCAGAACGCAGATGTATGATAAGGAATATTCGAAATATTTGTATCCCGAGGACCGTGAGCATTTCCCCGACGAGCTTGCCGCTACCCTCAATTCCTTCCACGTGGAAGGGGCGCTGTTTGACAATTATTCGGTATGCTGTGCCTTTGCCAAGGCATACCTTCTGATGCTTCGCATCGAGGGGATCGAGGCGTACCGTATTCTGGTGCATAAATACACTGAAAATGCCATCGGCAATTTCGACAACGTCGGCTACGGCTCGCATGCCTTCGTTGCTTTTCGCGGCTCTGACGGTAAGTTTTATTACAGCGATACCGAGGAGTGCTATCTTCTGACCGAATCGCGCTTTCCGAAGTTCCATCAGTTCATGCAGATCGTCGATCACCGCACGCCCTATGAGGGTGCGTACGCGCGGTATTACAACGAGCTTGACTATGCCGAGTTCTTGCCCGATACCATGCTTCGCGATCTCACCTACCGCGGTTACAGTATCCACGTGACCGAAAAGGAAGCCCTTGACGAGATGCTTTCGCTGTATGCCGAAGAGAAAGACGGCACGGTGATCTCGCTCTTTGAAAGCGAGGCGACCCCGGTTTCGATCGAGGAGGTCCTCAAGGACGATCTCCGCTTTGACTACCGCACCTTCTCCTACAACGGCTTTACCGAATACCTGGTCTTCCACCGCTGAGACTGAGTTCAGACGAAAAAACCGACCGACCCGAATGGTTACCATCCGGATCGGTCGGTTTTATGCGTTATTCCGAGGTGCTTCAGTGCTTGTGATCGGTGAAGAAGCCGCGGAGATTCATATATTCCTCTCCCTTTTCGTTTTTCCAGAAGCCGATGCGGGCGAGAAGCTGCTTCGAGGCGCGGGAGGGATCTTCAAAATAGGCATCGTGAATGCCCCAGAGATCGACGAGATTGAGCATGCCCCTGCCCATGATGAAGAGGGCTTCGTCATCGTCGATCCCCTCGGGAGAGGCGATGTCGGTGACATAACAGCAGGCGTTTTTGAAATAAAACTGTGCGCCGCCGACCAAAACGCCGTCATCAAAGGCGGCATACGCCATGGTCTCGGGGCGATAGGGGATCGAGCAAAGGGTCATCAGGCGCTTCTGCTCTTCTTTTTCTTGAATGGGAATGATTCGTAACATAATACGTCCTTATTTCTTGGTCGGTTTGGTTTTGGTGCTTGCGGTGATCGACTGCTTGGGTGCTTTGGGCTGATAGGTGCCGCGCGATGTCGGTTTTTTGGTGTTTTTAACAGCAGAGGGCTTTGCGGGCTTTTCGAGAAGACCGCACGCTTCTTTCAGATAGTCGACCTCGTTTTTGTTGAGATAACGCCATTTTCCCTTGGCGACATCAAGCTCCAGCTCGCCGAGAGCCACACGCTTCAGGCGCTTGACGGTAAGCTCACAGATCTCGCACATTTTTCGGATCTGACGGTTTCTGCCCTCGAACAGCTCCATCGAGATGACGGTCTTTTCTTCATTTTTACGGAGAATGGCGCAGTTGACGGGCAGGATGGTATAGCCGTCGATCTCCATTTTGGAGGAAAGCTTGGTGAGGGTAGGGCGGTTGACGGCACCCTCGACGGTGACCTCGTAATACTTGGCAATGCCATGACGGGGATGGGTGAGTGCGTTGGCAAGCTCGCCGTCATCGGTAAAGAGCAAAAGCCCCTCGGAATCCATATCGAGTCTGCCGACAGGGAAGAGTCTCACGCCGACGTCGGCAACGAGATCGGCAACGGTCTTTCTGCCCTTGTCATCCGACATGGTGGTGATATAGCCCGTCGGTTTGTTGAGCATGACGTAGGTGTGGTGCGTGCCGCGTTTTTTGGCAACGACCGTACCCTTGTAGGTCACACGGTCGCGGGAGGGGTCAATACGCATGCCGATGGTGGCGGTTTCGCCGTTGACCTTGACAAGACCCAGCTCGATCTCACGCTCGGCGGCGCGGCGGCTCATGAGTCCGCAGTCGGCAAGGTGTTTTTGAATTTTGATCGGTTCCATACAATTATCCTTATTTTTATATACTGTAGTTTTATATACTGTAGTTCGGTATTATCGGAAAATACCGCTCAGGGTATCCCGCAGCCGATCCCAGAAGGACGGCGGATTCTCGGATGCCACGGCATGCTCGGCGATCACGGGAAGGGAGGTGAGGTATTTGTCACCGAGAAATACGGTGATCTTACCCACGCGGTCACCCTTGGCAATGGGCGCGTAGACAAAACGGGGAAGCTCATAAGAGAGCGAGAGCTCCTCCGCGGTCTTCGGCAGTGTCAGAACGGCGGTATCCGACGAGACGGTGAGAGACTCTTTTCCCGAAACGGCGGGCAGGCGGTGAGAGAAGGCATCGATGATCAGCGCTTCGCAGGAGGAAAAGCCGTAGGTATAAAGCGCCTTATGGTCATTCCAGTCGTCGGGCGCTGACAGTGTGACGGCATAAAGCGTCATGCCGTCCTTCGCGGCGGCGGAGACAAGGCAGCGTCCCGCACGCTTGGTGAAGCCGGTCTTTCCTCCAACGGCGTCGGGATAGCTCGTTAAGAGGCGGTTGTGATTAACGAGATGGCGGGTGGCGCTCTCGCTTGTCATGGTATAGCGCTTCGTTGCGGTGATGCGCGCGAACAGGGGATCCTTCATGGCAGCTGCCATCAGACGCGCCAAGGCATATGCCGTGGTGTGATGGGTAGCGGAGGACAGCCCGTGCGGATTGTCAAAATGCGTGCCGTCAAGCCCGAGGGCTTCGGCTTTTTCATTCATCTTCTCAACAAAGGCATCGGTACTGCCCGCTACCGCCTCGGCAACCGCTACGGCGGCATCGTTGGCTGAGGCGAGCATAACGGCATAGACGAGATCGAGAAGGCGCACGGTCTCGCCCTCTTCAAGATACACCGACGAGCCCTCGATCCCGACGGCGTCGGGCGAGACCTTTACCGTAAGATCGGGATCGTCACGAAGGGATTCACAGGCGAGAAGTGCTGTCATTACCTTGGTGGTCGATGCCATTTCGACGGGAATATGGGCGTTTTTCTCATACAGGATACAGCCCTCATCGGTGATCAGAACGGCATGCTTTGCCGAAAGAGAGAGATCGGGAAAGGAAAAGGTGATGGGTGCTGAGGTTTCTGCCATGACACGCTCTGCTTCAGAGGAGCTGTTCGGTGTCAGGCGGAGAAGATCAAATGTCAGCGAAAAAAGAAAGAGGGGCGCGAGGATCGAGGAGAGTAGCCGCGTCAAGAACTGTTTCACAAAACGACCGCCTTTGTTTTTTTCTACTGTATGACGGTCGGGAGAGCTTTATGCCTCTTCGGGAGACTCCTCTTTGGGCGTGGGCTTCGAAAAGAGCTTCTTGAACTTTTCCACAATATCGGGAGATTTTTCGATCAGGTCGACGATCGAGCCGACAGGACCCGACTGGCTCTTCAGCTCGGCGGCAAGGAATTCGACGTTGCCGCTTTCCTTGATGACGAGAAAGCCGAGGGGAAGAATGGTCACACCCGAGCCGCCGCCGCCCGCAAAGCTCTTTTCGGTAGATTTTTTGGTGGCAAAGTCGGTGCCGCCCGATACGTAGCCGAGCGAGACCTTGGAGATCGGAATGACAGTCGTGCCGCTTTCGGTGGTAATGGGCTCACCGACAACGGTATTGACGTCGACGATCTTTTTCAAGCTGTCAAGAGAGGTTTCGATCATACCTTCGAGATGGGAATTCATACGTTATCCTTTCCGAGCCTCTTCTTTGAGAGGTTCAAGCCGCTTTTTTGAGTCGGACGGCTCTTTTTGGGGTGATAGGAGATGCCATAGGGCGGAAAGCGCAATTGCGATCGCACCCGACAGTCTGAGCGAAATGATCACGTGAAGATCAAAAAGCATGCTGTCGCGGGTGAAGTCGGCATAGACGCTGACGTTCTTACGGCTGGGTTCTTTTTTGGTGTTGGCATCGAGAACGGCAAGCAGATAGGCGGTCGCGGCGGACAGTGTGCCGTAAAGATAAGCGGTTTCGGCGGCATCCTTGGTGGCGACCACGATGTGAAAGCGCTTGAGTCTGACCGTCGCGCGTGCGGTGAATTTTCTGAGGATCAGAAGAATCAGCCTTGCCATGAAGCGGATATTTCGCTCGGGACTTTTCTTTTTGCGCGGTTTTGGGTCCTTTTCGGCGGTGTTTTCCGCTTTCTTGGGGGATTCTTTTTTCTTTTCGCCCCGCTTTTTCTTTTTCTCAGCCTTGAGGCGGCTTTTCTCCTCCTTGGCTTTGATCTTTCTCATCAGCTTCCGCTTCTGTTCGGGCGAGAGGGATTCGTCCTCAAGACGTGCCTCAAGCGTGGGATAAAGCGTCAGCATAACGGGGGGAACGCCCGCCTTGACGGTAAGCTCCTCCTTTGTCCGATAGGTGAGAGAGACCGTCAGAGGGACGGAGAGCAGCAGGGTGAGTCCTATGATGATGCCGATAATAACAAAGAGCGCAGTCATGATACACTCCTTTTTGGGGGTGGGAGAGGGGTCATACCGTAAAGGTATCGCCGCCGTCTCCGTCGACGTCGAGGGCGGTCTGCGCCTCGTCGATGAAGGAAGAAGCGTCGGGCAGATCGCTCAGCGAGTGAAATCCGAAGCAACGGAGAAAATCTGCCGTCGTGCCGAACAGCACGGGTCTTCCGGGGACGTCAAGCCTGCCTTTTTCCTCGATCAGCTTCTTGAGAACGAGGTTGGATACGGCATACGAGGAATCCACGCCGCGGATATGCTCGATCTGCTGACGGGTGACGGGCTGATGGTATGCCACGATGGCAAGCACCTCAAGAGAGGAATTCGAAAGCTTGCCGCCCTGCTTGATACCGAGCGCCTCACGGACGTAGCCTTCGTAGACTTCCTTGGTGCAGAACTGACAGTCCTCGTCAAAGGTGACGATCTGGATGCCACAGGCTTCGTCGCGGTATTTCTCCTGAAGCGTTGTGACGGCTTCCTTGACAGTCTCCACGTCCTCCGCGGTGATCTCCGCGAGGCGTTCATAGGGAACGGGATAGCCCGCGGCGAACAGCACGGCTTCGATCACGGGATAAAGCTCTTCTTTATTTTCCATGCGTCATGCCTCCTCATAAGCGCTTTCGGTATCGCCGTCATCACTGTCACCGAGATCGGTGATGCGGATGGTCGGGTCATAGCGCTCGTCGTTTTCGTCGTACAGCGCCACGATGCGCTGCGATGAGATCAGCGCGAGGATCGCCATGAAGGTGGCGATGATCTCGCTGCGCGAACGGCAGGTGAGCATGATCTCCATAAAGGACTGCTCCCGCTTTTCGCGAAGGGTTTTGAGAATAACACCCGTGCGCTCGCCGACAGACGAGGGTCTTTGGGTGATGATATGCTTCAGGGTCTTGGCGGCATCGTCGTTTTTCATGTTTTCGTCAAGACGGATGCGCTTCAGGATGCGTTCCAGCGCCTCGAGAAGATAAGCACTCTGCTGATCGGCAACGTAGGTCTTGTCGATGCCGACCTCGTCGGTCTCCTTGGTGAATCTGCCGAAGAAACGCTGATAGCGTTCGCCGAGATAGGCAGCCTCCTCCTTGGCGCGCTGATATTCGAGAAGGGAGCGGACCAGCTCTTCACGGGGGTCGACCTCAACGCCGTCCACCGTGGGCTGGGGCAGAAGCATGCGGCTCTTGATGAGCATCAGCTCGCTTGCCATCACGATGAATTCCGAGGCGATATCCATATCGAGGGTCTGCATTTTTTTGATATATGCCATATACTGATCGAAAATGAGAGCGATCGGAATATCGTAAATGTCGATCTCGTTTTTGGCGATCAGCGAGAGCAAAAGATCCAGCGGGCCTTCAAAGACCTCAAGCTTATATTGAAGTTTGGTTTCTTCCATGGAAAACGTCCTTATTTTGAAAATCGGATGATCAGAAGATCAGAAAGGCGAGCTTCATCAAGGCATCGATCAGAACGTCGGAGATCGCCCGGATCGGCGTCCAGAAATAGCCGGTCGCCATGCCGATGAGAATGATCACCATGATCACGCGCTCATATTTCATGATGCCGAAATACCATTTGGTGGGCAGAAAGAGAAGTAAGACGCGCGAGCCGTCAAAGGGCGGCAGGGGAATGAGATTGAAGACGGCATAGGTCACGTTGAGTACCGCAAAATAATAGAAAAAGAGGAGAGCGGCGATCACAAGACTGCTGTCAGACGAGCCGAGAAAACGGAAGAGCATCGCATAGACGAGCGCGCCGATCAGACCGAGGATGAGATTCATCACAGGTCCCGCGAGGGCAGTCAGTGCCATTCCCTTTTTGGGATTCTTGAAATAGCGGGTATTGATCGGCACGGGCTTTGCCCAGCCGTAGCCCGTCAGAAGCATGAGAACGGTACCCATGGGGTCGAGATGCTTCAGGGGGTTCAGAGTCAGTCTGCCGAGGGCTTTGGCGGTGGGGTCACCGCATTTGTAAGCAACGTAGCCGTGTGCCGCCTCGTGCAAAGAAAGGGCTAAGAGGATCGTGGGGAGAGTCAGGAGCAGCGTGAGCATTGCTGTCGCGAAATCCCCCGAACGGAAAAGATTCAGTAGCATGGCGTTCCTTTCGTGGATCAGATGCCTTCCGCCGCCTCAAAAATGAGCTGCAGCACCCCGTCTCTGCCTTCGCCCGTCAAAGAGGAGAAGAGAACGATCCCTTCTGCTTTTTGGGTAAAGGGCGAGGTGATGAGGGCGTCCAGCGCCTTTTGGCGGTCGGTTTTGTTGGGTTTATCCGCCTTGGTGGCGACGATGAAATGCGGAATGTCGGCTTCCATCAGGAAATTCAGCATCATTTCGTCATCCCGTGTCAGTCCGACCTTCAGGTCAACGAGCTGTGCCACCGCCGTGACGGGCGAGTTTTTCTGGGTGAAATAGCTGTCGGTAAGGCTTGACCATTTGCGCTTTTCGGCTTCGGTACGCTTGGCAAAGCCGTAGCCCGGCAGGTCGACGAGATAGAACGCGCTATCAACGTCATAAAAATTGATGGTGACGGTCTTGCCCGGACTCTGGGAGACACGGGCATAGTTCTTTCTGCCGATCACGGTATTGATCAGCGAGCTTTTGCCGACGTTGGATCTGCCCGACAGCGCGACCTGAGGACGGTTGTCCTTCGGAAACTGCGAGGCAAGTCCCGCGGTGATCTTAAGTGTTGTCCGCACGATATTCGCTTTCATGATGACTCCTTTTGACGGTAGAAACGGGAGGAACTGTGTATCCTTCCGTCGCCTCACCCTGCGCGAGGGCGTGCGTCAGCACGTCATCGACGGTGCGGCAGGGAATGAAGGTGATCTCATTTTTGATGTAATCCTCAAGGCGCATAAGATCCTTGACGTTGTCGGCGGGAATGAGAACGGTACGGATGCCGCTCTTGTAAGCCGCCATGGTCTTTTCACGAAGTCCGCCGATGGCAAGCACTCTGCCCGAGAGGGTGACCTCGCCCGTCATCGCGACATCGTGGCGGACGGGGATGCCCGAAAGCAGACTGATCAGAGCGGTGACAAGGGTCACACCGGCAGAAGGACCGTCCTTCGGCACGGCGCCTTCGGGAAAATGCACGTGGATATCACGGGTCTTGTGGAAATCGGCGGGGAGGTGATAGCGGTCCTTTCTCACGCGGGCGATCGAAACGGCGATCTTCGCCGATTCCTTCATGACCTCGCCAAGAGAACCGGTCAGCTCCAATTTGCCCGTGCCCTCCATGGAGACGGCTTCCACACGAAGCAGCTCGCCTCCGACCTCGGTATAGGCGAGTCCGTTGACCACGCCGATCTCGTCTTCGGTGAGAACGGGATCGTCACTCATTTTGGGAGCGCCCAGCCAGGTGACAACGTCCTTGGCGGTTACGGTGATGATATGCGCTTTGGCGGTGGGATCGGCTTCTTTTTCGTTGACGGTCTTCGCGGCGATCTTGCGGCAGAGAGAGGAAAGCTCTCTTTCAAGATTACGCACGCCTGCCTCACGGGTATAGTGGTCGATGATCTCGTACACGGCGTCCTCACGGATGCGGACGTAACGCTTCTGAAGACCGTTTTTCTCCAGCACCTTCGGAATGAGGTGATTCTTGGCGATCTCGCATTTTTCCGAGCGGGTATAGGTTTTCAGCTCGATGACCTCCATACGGTCAAGAAGGGGACGGGATACGGTATCGAGCGTGTTGGCGGTGGCAATGAAAAAGCAGTCCGAAAGATCGAAGGGAAGCTCCACGAAATGGTCGCGGAACGCCTTGTTCTGATCGGGGTCAAGCACTTCGAGAAGCGCCGACGAGGGGTCGCCGTGGGTATCACGGGTGAGCTTGTCGATCTCGTCGAGCAAAATGACGGGGTTTTTGACACCCGCCTCGATCATGGCGTTCATGATCCTGCCGGGCATCGAGCCGATATAGGTCTTTCTGTGACCGCGGATATCACTTTCGTCACGGATGCCGCCGAGGGCGACGCGGACGAATTTTCTGCCCATCGCACGCGCGATGGAGGATGCGATCGAGGTCTTGCCCACACCGGGGGCGCCGACAAGACAGAGGATCTGGCTTTTCTGATTATCGGTCAGCTTTCTGACCGCGAGGTATTCAAGAATTCTTTCCTTGACGTCCTGAAGACCCCAATGCTCACGGTCAAGCACGGCGCGTGCCTTGTTGACTGCCACGGTGTCGGTGGTCTCGCCGTTCCAGGGAAGCTCCAGTACGGTATCGAGATAGCCGCGGATGACGGTGCTTTCCGCCGAGGCATAGGGCATTTTCGAAAGCTTGTGGGCTTCCTTCATGAGCTTTTCGGTCACGTTGTCGGGGAGCTTTGCTTTCAGGATCTTGCTGATGTATTCGAGGATCTCTTCATCCCCTTCGTCCACCTCGCCAAGCTCCTCCTGAATGACCTTCATCTGCTCGCGCAGATAATACTGGCGCTGATTGTCATCCATGCGTTCCTTGACCTTGTGGTGAATGCCGATCTCTGCCTTCAGGATCTTAAGATCGCGCATCATCTTATAAATGAGCATTTCGGCACGGCGCTTGATGTCGATCTCCTCGAGAATGTCGACCTTGTCGCGCAGACGTGTCATGAGAAGACCCGCAATGACGTCAACGGTCTCGCCGAGAGACTTGGTTCTCTTGACGCGATCAATGATGGCATCCTTGTTCTTGGGCGCGTAATTGGCACACTCCATGAAGGGGGCAAGCAGCTCCTCACGGAGAAAGCCCTCCTCACCCTCGGCAGGTCGGTCGGGATCGGGATAGAGCGCGACGGTGGCAACGTCATAGCGGTCACCCGACATGACGTCAAGGATCTCCGAACGCTGAAAACCCTCCAGCTTGATGCGGAAGGTGTCATTCTCGGTGCGGCGGATGGAAACGATCTCGGCAACCGTACCGATGCAACCGGTGAGGCTCGTTTTCAGATCCTCCGAGTCGGGAACGGGCACGACGAGAACGAGTCCGCCGATGCGGTATGCCTCGTCCGCCGCTCTTTGCAGCTTGGGATCGTCGGTATCGCGTTCTGCCGTTGCGTAAGGAAGCAACACGTCTTCCTCCAGCGTCACAATGGGCAGCGTAACGGTCTGTATATTCATATCTTGCATGGTAATCTCCTTTGGGTATCTATCATGAAAGCGTATAAAACGCCATATTAAGCATTTTCCATTCATTATATCATAATTCTCTTGAAAAAGCAATAGCCCACTTGATTTTTTGGCGCTTGTTTTTATTGGCGGATCGGGTGAGTGCAAAGAGTTTCCCGATAAATTGAAATACTGTGAGAAATCATCCGAAGTGAATTGACAAACGAACCAAAACCGTGTATCATAAAAATATGGAAGTAACAGGAGGCACTCGTTCGATGAAAGCGAAATTATTTTTCTCCCTGATCACCTGTTTTCTACTCGTCATGCTGTTTGCGGCGTGTACGGGTGGAGAAGTGATGACCGATTCCCCGATCAGTTCTACGGTGGAAACAACGGTTGAGGTATCGACGCGCAGTGTCTGTCAGCTGAATCCCGCGTTTTTTCCCCGCACGGTTATGCTTACGTATCTATTTTCAGCGGATCCGTATCATTCCGATGACGAAGCGTGTATCCGTGAATTTCTGACGATGCTGTATGCGTGTGAATTTGAGCTGATAGAATCACCTGAAATTCCCGATAGAACAACTTTATACCGCCTTCCGTATATCGCGCTCTATGCGTTTGATGAACCTCTTGATGAACTGCCAAACGGTATTGATAGTTCATATGTGTATGAAATGCGAATTGACCCCGATGCGGGAATACTGTATCAAATCGATCCGCTTGGACCAATTCTTTCGCCTGTCAACACATACCGTCTGACAGGATTCGATAAAACGCTTCTTGAAAAACTGCTGGCAACCAAAAAATACGGTTTGTGGTAAAAAAGCGTTAACGACGGTGAGCATGGCAGAAGGATGCTAATAGAAGCGAAAATGAAAAACAAGATTACAAAATTACAATATGGAGGTACTCGTTCGATGAAACAACTACTGACAAAAACTTTGATTTCCTGTCTGTTGACACTGTGTATTTTAGTTATGACCTTATTTGCGCCGATTGTATACGCTGAAGATATGACAGGCAACGAAGAAACTGAAGCGCTTTTGAATACGGTTTTATCCCATCCCGATCTACCGGATATTCTTTTTTTTGATACATTTGATTTGTTTTCAGAACATTTCAGGGCGAAATGTTCTGAAATAACAGAATTTTTAGGACGTGATGACTATATTCTAACAGCTTCTTCTCGTTACTATAGTTTTCTTACTGCTAATCCAGATATGTCGGATTGGTCTTTGACGGAGTATGTGCAGATTGTTTTTTTAAAAGAATTGTTATCCCAAGATCAAACATCTTTGGCAAGATCGGTTGGGTACACTGAAGTTTCGGTATATACGTGTTTGGGGAATGCGGTGGATGCGTGGATTTATTCTCAAGAGTTGTCGGATCAGCAGATACAAAAGATTATAGACTATGTTGAGAATAGACATTCTAACGCAGAAATTTTAAGAAATCCAACGCGAATGTACAATTGCCATTCATATGCCTGGTATTCACAAAGTATCAGTAATACTTATTGGATTCCGTCTCCGGGAGCATTTTTGAGTGATGGTGTTTATCAACCGATTCAGTGGGCGGTTGGTGATAAAGTGGTTTATTTCAATTCGGAAGGGACAGCGACACATTCAGGTATTATTGTTGAGATTAACGGACAAGGACTGGATAATATAGTGATTGTATCCAAATGGGGTATTTGTGGACTTTATCGGCATGTATTGACTGACTGCTTATATTATTCGCCGACTAATCCGTCAGGAACAACGATAGTTGCTTATCGTTGCTCCCATCCATATAGCCAATGCGATTATGAATGGAGCAGTACAGCGCTTCACATCAAGACTTGCAATGTATGCGACAAATCCTTCACAGAGCAACATACATTGAATGCACTTGGTATCTGTACAGCTTGTGGCGGAAGAGGATCGGATATTACCATTAATAATCACAATACGGAGGCACTCGTTCGATGAAAACGAAATTATGTTTCTCCCTGATCACCTGTTTTCTACTCGTCATGCTGTTTGCGGCGTGTACGGGTGGGGAAGTGACGACCGATCCCCCGATCAGTTCTACGGTGGAAACAACGGTTGACGTATCGATGATCGGTGTCTATCCGCTGAATACCACGTATTTTCCCGGTACGATTATGTTTACGGATATATTTTCATCCGATCCGTATCATTCCGATGACGAAGCGTGTATCCGAGAATTTCTGACGATGCTGTATGCGTGTGAATTTGAGCTGATAGAATCACCTGAAATTCCCGATCAAACAGCTTTGTACCGCCTTCCGTTTATCGCGATCTATGCGTTTTATGAACCTCTTGATGAACTGCCAAACGATATTGATAGTTCGTATATGTATGTAATGCGAATTGACCCCGACGTGGGAATACTGTATCAACTCGATCCGTACGGAGATGGAATTCTTGTCAACGTATACCGCCTGACAGGATTCGATAAAACGCTTCTTGAAAAATTGTTGGCTACCAAAAAACGCGGTTTTTGATGCAAAATGCGTTAAAGAAGGTGCGCTTGGCAGAACAGTGCTGAAGAAAGAGGAAATACGATGAAAACGAAATTATTTTTCTTCTTAGTCACCTGTTTTCTACTCGTCATGTTGTTCGCGGCGTGTACGGGTGGGGAAGTGACGACCGATCCCCCGATCAGTTCTACGGTGGAAACAACGGTTGACGTATCGATGATCGGTGTCT
>JAFVYN010000004.1 GCA_017508605.1 Clostridia bacterium | reverse complement strand
ACTATAAGGAGAAAAGCTACATCAGCACCTTTTCACTATTCACCATTACTTCTTACTTCCGCCAAAAATCGACAAGGAATTAGTGAAAAGTGAAGAGTGAAGAGTGAAGAGTGAAAAAGTAAAATCGACAAGCTTCTGTCGAAACTTGTCGATTTTTGGCGGAGATGGAGAGATTTGAACTCTCGCGCCGGGATTACCGACCTACACCCTTAGCAGGGGCGCCTCTTCGGCCTCTTGAGTACATCTCCATGACTCATTCAGTCGCAATCGGTATTATAGCATAGAATAGCACAAAAAGCAATAGGTTAAATTTTAAACTTTTTGTGAACAAAACCGTTAAAAGACGATCTTCTCCTCCAGCACTCTGACAAAGCCCTCAAGACCCTCGCGGTCGCGCTCGTCAAAACGGGCAAATTCGGGGCTGTCGATATCAAGAACGCCCACCACCTTGCCGTTTTGAAAGATCGGTACCACGATCTCGGAGTTCGATGCCGAATCGCAGGCGATATGTCCAGGGAAGGCATGCACGTCCTTGACAAGCTGGGTCATGCCCGTCGCGACCGCCGTACCGCAAACGCCCTTGCCGATCTCGATCTCCACGCAGGCAACCTTGCCCTGAAAGGGACCAAGCACAAGAATACCGTTTTCCACAAGGTAGAAGCCCGCCCAATTGAGACGGTCAAGGGTATCGTAAAGCAGCGCCGAGGCATTGGCAAGATTGGCTATGCGGTGGGGAACCCCGTCAAGGATCGCCGCAAGGGAGTCATTCAGCTCTTCGTAATTGACCATAGAAACCTCCTCAGCGAGCGGCAAGCGTTTTGTTTTTGTAAGCTGCCTCGCCCGTGACCTCGCGGATCAGTCTGAACTGCGGCGGCAGTGTAACGGTAGCATCCTCATGGCAAAGCTCGACCTCCACGATCGCATGCTCCTTCATGAAAGGATAGACGTCGATCTCAAGATACTGCCCCTCATAGGACATAAGATACCGTGTTTTGCGGATCGGACGGAGCGTGGGATCGGCATCGAGAAGAAGGGTCAGATACTCGCTCTCGCTGATAACGGATTCTTCCTCCACGCGCTTCAATGCGCTGATCTCCTTTTTGACGGTCTTGAAATAGGTAAAATGCCCATGCTCACCGCGCTGACGGACGCGAATCTCTTCACCGTCTTCCGATTTGAGATAGGTCTGCAGGATCTCGGTGCGATGGCAGAAGGGATGGCTTTCCAGCCATGCGAGATCGGGATATTCGATCAGATACTTGCACTCGATCTCATAATGCTCACCCTCGCCGAGAAAGGCGGAGATCTCGCACATCAGACGGCGCATCTTACCCTCAAAGTCGGTGCTGTTGTCGATCATGCGGAAATGCGGATGACCCGTCCATGCCGAAATGATCTTGTTATCAAGCGCGATCGCCTCTTCCACCGTTTCGGTACGCGCGGCATTGTTGGCGGTGGTATAGAACTTCTCTGCCCCGAGCGCCGCCGTCACGAGATGAAAAACGGCATCGTATCTGTCGCGAAGCTCGACCTCGTTCATCCCGATATAGCAAAGGCTCTCGGCATATTCTTCCTCATTCATGTACGCACGGTTATCCAAAGCGCCGCGGTCACATACCACCAGTATCTTGTCGACCAGCATCGTGCTTGCGGCATAGGCAAACACGTCCTCCTTGGTGATCTGCAGCTTCATCTGGCATTTCTGATGATCCACGTTCTTGCCGCAGGTCCAGGGCGCAACGCCCCCCGTGATCAGCTCAGTCGCCGTCTCGGGCACAAATAAAACACGGTAGCCCCGCTCCTCAAAATAGGACTTGATCCAGCTCATCGCCGTACTCTTTCCGCCGCAGGGACCGCCCGTGATCACAATTCTATGCATTTCCATCGCTTGATACCTCCTGACAGACTTTTCGTCCGTACATGGGTATCATATCACAAAAGCCGCTCTTTTGCAAGGGACTTCTTCAAAAGATCTAAAAAAGAAACAGAAAAATCACGAAAAGTTTACAATTCTCCCTTGCGTATTCCCTGAAACTATGCTATAATATCTTGGTTACAAAAAAGTATCAGAATCCAAGACCAATATAGGAGAATACCGTAATGGATTATAAGCAGAATCTTCTCTTTTTCGATCACAAACGCACCAAGCGTTGGACGACTGTGTCCTATTTCGCATACCCCTTCTTCGCCGTCGCCGCCTTTATGCTCTTCATGTCGGGCGGATGGGTGGCAGCGGCTCTGCCCGCCGCAATTCCCGGTGTCGTCATCCTCGTTCTCGCGCTCAATATGTTTACCTCGGAAAAGCATATCAAGGGTCAGATCGATATCATCCGCAAAAAAGCCGAGGAAGAGGCACTCGCATATCTCGATCATCCCAACCAGAATCCCGACCTCTTCTTTATCTTCGAGGGCTATGACCGTATGAACGATACCCTTACCCTCAGAAAGAACCGCAACGGCAGAGTCTTCTCGACCGTCTACGTCGTGACCTATATGCTCATCGAAGGCAATAACCTCCGCGTATGGCAGGGGAAGTTTTCTCTGATCGAGGATAAGGTCGACGTCTTCGCCAAGGATATTCCCATGAATACCCTCTCGGAAGGCACGCTTCTCAACGAATCGAGAAAGCAGATCTGCATCGACAACGTCGAGCATGAGATCCCCACCGTCGCCGTCGTCGTCCATAACAACGATCACTCCCCCGCCGTCATCGCCGACTGCATGATCTACAGCTACGACATGGAACGCTTCATCGGCAACCTCTCCCACGGCATCTCTCGTGCAAAAACGGGAAAGTGAAATAAAACCCTCCCCGAAGGATCTCTCATAAGCATATAAAAAATCGGCAGAAGGCTTTTCTTTCTGCCGATTTCATGTTTTTTACATACGGTCAACATACGTAAAACAATACCTCTCCGATTAACACACATCAAACGATGCCTCCTCTCTCGCGTTGTAGGGACAGGCGTCCCCGACTGTCCGCATATCCAACCATCCCACCCCGTAGGGACAGACGTCCTCGACTGTCCGCACATCCAATTGACACGGTATGGAAAAATTGCGGACAAAACCATCCGACAGATCAATGACTTCTATCATCATTTATCGGTTGAAGAATATGTGATCATGCCCAACCATATTCACCTTTTGCTTTGGGTGAAGGAAAACAAAAATT
>JAFVYN010000099.1 GCA_017508605.1 Clostridia bacterium | reverse complement strand
CCACAGCTTTTCGTGATCAACACCCTCGTAAGCCTTAAAAAGCTCATCCAGCTTTGCCATACGCTCAGGCTCCCAGCCCGGGAAGGACATTCCGTATTTCTCGGTGAAATCGAGAATATACTTCGCCATGGCGTGATAATCGTCCTGGATCATGTTCTTTTCATAGAACAGCGCCGTTGAGCCATCTCCGACGGGATGGAAGAGATTGCTTCTCGTCCAGTCGAAAATGGGCATAAAATTATAGCAGATGACCTTGACTCCGAATTTCGAAAGATTGCGGATTGTGGTCTTGTAGTTTTCTATATACTTATCCCTCGTGGGAAGACCGATTTTTATATCGTCGTGAACGTTCACGCTTTCCACAACGTCCATATGAAAGCCGTAGGCGTCAAGCTGTTTTTTGACGGCAGCGATCTCCTCGACCTCCCATACCTCGCCGGGCATTTTGTGATGCAGCGCCCAGACGATGCCCGTTACCCCGGGGATCTGCTTGATGTCGGCAAGCGAGATGCGGTCATTGCCCTCGCCGTACCAACGGAATGTCATTTGCATATCACTGTCTCCTTTTTATAGATCAAAATAACGCTTGGCGTTGTAATAGGAAATGCCCTCGACGATCTCGGAAAGCATCTCGGGATCGTTCGGATATTCTCCGTTTTCCACCCATTCGCCGATCAGGGCACAGAGAATGCGCCTGAAATATTCGTGACGGGTGTAGCTTAAAAAGCTTCTGGAGTCTGTCAGCATGCCAATGAAATTGCCGAGGATCGAAAGGTTCGCAAGCGAGGTCATCTGATCCTTCATGCCCTGCTTGTTATCGTTGAACCACCAGGCGGAGCCATGCTGCAAGAGACCGCGGACACCCTCATTCTGGAACGAGCCAATGACGGCGTCGATAAAGGCGTTATCGTTGGCATCGAGCGAATAGATAACGGTCTTCGGCAGAGCGTTCGCACGATACATCGAATCGAGAAAGCCCGCAAGACGTGCCGCCGAAGAGGGATTGGGACCGATACAGTCAAAGCCGCTGTCGGGTCCAAGCGCGCAGAACATCGAGCGGTTGGGATTTCGCATGCAGTTATAATGCAGCTGCATGACCCAGCCGCGCTTTGTACATTCTTCGGCACAGAAGCGAAGCAGTGAGGTCTTGAACGCCTCAGCCTCCTCGGGCGAGAGCCATTCCTCCTTCATGCCGCGGGCGAAGATCTCGTCAAGATCGTATTGACAATCCTCTAAGTAGACCATGGTATCAAGACCGTAGTCGGTGGCGCGGCATCCGAGAGCGCCGAAATGATCCATTCGCATGGCAAGTGCCTTGACAAGATCCGAAACACAGGTGATGTTGATGCCCGTCACCTTGGACAGTGCGCCAATATAGTCACAAAAGCCCGCCTTGTTGATATTGATCGCCTTGTCGGGGCGGAAGGTGGGGGCAACCGTCACGGAAAAATCGGGATCGTTCTTAAGAAGCTTATGATAACGAAGGTCATCGATCGGATCGTCGGTCGTACCGATAAAGGTCACGCCGCTCTTGAGGATGATGTCACGCGCGCCGAACTGACCCGATGTCAGGATCTTTTCGGTAAGATCCCAGACCTCGCGGCAGGTCTTCGGGGACAAGACCCCCGTAAAACCGAAATACCGCTTCAGCTCGAGATGACACCAGGTATACATCGGATTACCGATGGCATAAGGCAGAACTGAAGCAAATTTCTCAAATTTCTCATAATCGCCGGCATCTCCCGTGATATAGCGCTCGGGAATGCCATGCGAACGCATCAGGCGCCATTTATAATGGTCGCCCCCGAGCCAGATCTCGGTGATGTTCCGAAAGGTCTTGTTCTCATAGATCTCCTTCGGGCTGACGTGGCAATGATAGTCAATGATCGGCATCCTTTCGGCATGCTCATGATATAGCCGTTTCGCCGTCTCGGTATTCAGTAAAAAATCATCGGATAAAAAGGTAGTCAAGGGCCACACTCCTCCATATTATCGTTATCTATTGTATAGTATACACTATTATTTTCCGCTTCGCAAGTTTTTTTTGTGATATTTTGAATATTTTACCATTTCCGAGGCAAAAAAACTCCGATCTCATTCCCTTTCGGGACAGGATCGGAGTCTTTGGATCGGTTGATACCGTTTACGGTCGCGTTAGGTTTTCTTACGCTTCCACAAGAAATATACCGCGCCGCCCACGGCACACAGCACACCGAGAGATCCGAGAACGATACCAAGCGCCGCGCCGCCCTTGTTACGGTCGGGCGTATCGGTTGCGGGCGCGTCGGTCACGGGCGTGTCGGTGGTTTCGGGTGTATCGGTTGCGGGCGCGTCGGTTACGGGTGTGTCGGTGGTTTCAGGGGTGTCGGTCACGGGAGGCAGGATCTCCCCGCCGTTTTCATCAAGCGAGCGGTACGTGACCCCGTCAAACGCGCCTCCGCCGTTCCAAGACACCAGGCCGAGAGCGCCTGAGGGGAGATTTCTGACGGCATGCGTCACCGAAACACCGTTGACGGTGAAGGTCAGAACGCCGTCGGCATAGCGAACCGAAAGCTCATAAACACCGCTCTCGGGGAGCGTGACGCTTGCTCTCTCCGACCAGACCTCGTTGCCGCGGTTGTTGAAGAAGAGCTTCATCACGGGCTGAGAGCCATGTGTGTCGATATTGGCGCCGTACCAATAGCCGTTGATTGGCTTTTCGGGATGGGAGGCGGCAAATACAAGACCAAGGCAACCGCCCTTGCCGAGAAGATCCGCCTTACCGCTGAAGAGAAAATCGCCTTCGTTCTTTCGGTCGGCAAAGGTAAAGCTGTTATCACTGGCGCCCGAGAGTCCGTAGCCGTTTTCCCCGATAAACCAGTCGCCCGCGCTCGTCCAACCCTCAAGATCAGTCGAAAAGCCGATATCGGCAACCCTGAGCGTAAGGGTCTTTTCCCAGGAAGAGCTTTTCGCCGTCAGCGTCACACTGCCTGCCTTCACGCCGACAAGGGTCGCCGTAGCACCGTTTATCTCCGCCGTCGCGCGGTCGGTTTCGTTCAGCGTCAATATGACATTTTGATCGACGCGTTTACCGTTTGCATCGATCTCATATGCCGTCACATAGGTTTTGCCGTCGAGCGGAATATACCCCGCGCCGACTTCAAAATAGATGCCCGCCTCGGGCAACACGGGTTCGTCCCCATGCCAGATCGAGCCGACAGCATACATCACGGCGCTGTCAAAGGCGCATTCACCCGTCAGGGTGAGCGATGATCCCACGGCGGTGCTTCCGGGAAAGATCATGCCGCAAAGAGCGGCTTCGCCTTCGTTCCCGAAAACCTCGATCACGTTGGTATCCATCACGATCCGCAGGGTGACGGTGCCGTTTTCATCGGGGGACAGAGGCATTTCCATCGTACCCGAGGGAACGCCCGCAACTTCGCTTGCTTTTGAACGGATCACACGGAGCATCCCCGCGCTCGCATCGTAAATGACGCGCGTCTCTACCGTAAGACCCTTTCTCAGGCTCAGGGTCAGAACGGCATTTGCCTTCGGTCTCAGTGTAAGAAGAAGCTCATACGCCGCCGAGGGATTCTGCCTGAGCGCTCGATCAAGCGCGTCCGCGGTAGGCGCTGTCAGGGAAAAGATCTCATGCTTTCTGATTGTCTCAATCTCCGAAACAGGATAGGACAAAAGCGTCAGCTTGCCGTTGACTGTGCGTAAGGTCTCTTCATACGGCAGCGTCATGGCGCCGTTCCAGGTCTTGCCCTCGAGAAGATGGGCGCTGTTGTCCTGCAGCCAGCTGATGGCAATGCGGCGATTCTTTCCCGAGCCGTCATTATAAAAGCTCTGCGTGGCATAGACCTCACCGCCGCCGTTATAGAGGATCCGCTCGGTCTCGGGAATATAGCGGTAGCTCGTCTCGGATACCTTTTCCAGCCGTCCGACCGTATACCATCTGCCCGAGGCGTTATAGATCCACTTGATATTGTTTTCGTCGCCGTCCAAAGCGAGCGGATAGAAGTCGGGACATTCGGAATCAAAGCCCATATCACAGACAAGCGTCCAGTGGATGAGATCGGGGGATGTGAAGAGTCTCGCTCTGCCGCCCGCCACTACCATGAACCACCTACCGTCATACCAAAAGATCTTGGGATCACGGAAGTCTCTGCCGTATTTGTTGTTTTCGTTCCCGAGAACGGGATTCTCAAAGCCCTCTCTTTCAAGCGAGGGACGGATCCAGGTCATGCCGTGATCCTTCGAATACGCAATGCACTGCTTCTCATGACCGTATGCCGTATCGCCGCCGTCCGAGGTAAAGAGCGCGACAAGCTTCGATTCGCCCGGCTTATTGTCGGTGAAAAAGCCCGTGGTATTGTTCTCATCCACCACACACGAGCCGGAGAAGACTGCGCCGAGATGATCCTGCGGGATGGCAATGTCGACCTCCTTCCAGTGAACGAGATCGGTGCTGATGGCATGTCCCCACACCTGATTGCCGATCGACATGCCGAAGGGGTTATACTGAAAGAACATGTGATACGTTTGGTTGGAGGGATCGTAAACAAGACCGTTGGGATCGTTGTTGAAATTGACAAAAGGTGTCCAGTGAAGCTGAGGACGCCATTCTTCGTGATAAACACGGTCGGGATCGTTCTCGACCGTCACGCAAAGCGCGTACTGCCTCGTCACCCCGCCCGACGTCACGCCGACCGAGAGAATAAAGCTTTCGCTGATCTTTGTCACACGGATTTCGTTGCCGACGACCTCCGCCTCTGCCGAGGCGCCGTGTACCCTTGCCTCAAGACTTCCCGTGGCATCCGCCGTGAAGACAGCGGTTTCCACGCCGTACCCGAGGCGGGTCTTCATCACGGGCGAGCCGTACAGCGTCTCGCTCGGTGTCGTAAGGCTCGAAAGCCCGAAGTCAGCCGTCTTCGTAAAGCACTTCACGTCACAGTAGCTTGCTGAGGTGTTGTAGGTCAGAAGTCCGAGCTTTTTGCCTGGCTTCGGAAGAGGATCGTTCAGCGTGACGATCGGCTTGTTGTCAAGATAGAATGCCATGGCGTCACCATCCGCCTCCACGCGGAGATGAAACTCGCTTTTGGTCATTTCCGAGGGCGTCAGACGGTATTCTCCCTTGGTGGTCGCACCGCCCGAGGCTTCAAAGCGGAAGATCCGCGCGTTGCCCGCGCCGATGTCGACGTTGGCAACGTACGCGCCGCGCGAGGGATCGTCGGAGGCATAAAAGACAAGCGATACCGCTCCCGTTCGGTTATGGAAGGTTGCCTTTGCTTCATATACAAATCGCGTTGCCTCGGTCGAAGAAAGCGCAAACACGTCTCCCGAGCCGACCGACGTTACCGTATCACCGAACGTCCAGTTGCCGCCGAGCGAATGAAAGCCCTCGGGCTTTGTCATTGCGGGTGAGTCGGAATCAGCCCGAAGGGGCGCCGAAAGAGATGCCAAGGGGAATAGTACGGAACAGCAAAGCGTCAGGGATAAAAAACGAAAGATTCGTTTCATGGGTATTCTCCTTTTCGATTCTTCTTTTTGATTCTTATGGATCAGTGCTTCTTTTTCTTATGCTTCAGGAAAAAGTACGCGCCGATTCCCACACCGAGAAGGGCGCATGCCGAAAGCACCGTGGGAAGTACCCACGTCAAAGGCTTGTCGGAGGGTGTTACAGGGTCGAGGGGGTCTGTCACGAGGGTATCGGTCGTCACGGGCGTGTCGGTCAGGGGTGCCCCGGTGGTTGCGGGCGCTTGTGTCTCGGTTTCTACAGGCGTTGTCACCGTGGGGATCTCGCCGCCGAGATCAAGATAGAGAAAACGGGGATAGTAGTCACGGCAGTTTCTGGCGGCGGACATACTGACGTTCACGTTATACGAGACTAAAAGCTTGTTGCCGTCCGACAGATGGGGATGTGCCTTGGCGTTGTAGGTATAGAGCGCGCCGTTGCCACCGATCGCGTCGGTTCCTGTTTCGGGCGCGGTATAGAATTCCACGGGGGTATCGAAGGGGCCCCAGGGCGAGTCGCCGAGGGCATATTTCATATGCGCGCTCTGTACCATTTCGGTGTAGATCGCGATGTATCTGCCCGCGTGCGGTCCGTATTCAATGGGGGTCACACTGACCTCGCAGGATACGTTTTCGACAAGCACTGCCGACTGCTCGATATCACTGCCCCATTCACTGCCGTTCCAGTAGGTCAGCTTGGAAAAATCCGGAAAATCGTTTTCGTGGATACGCGAAACGATGAGATCCTTCGTCTGGATCCAGTTGCCGATATTATCACGGTAGCCGTAGAAATAATAATACCCGTCGGGATCCTTCGCGCCCGCCGTTTCGGTATTCGGCGTAATGCCCATACTGAACACGTAATGCGCGTTCTCGGTCTTCTTGATGAGGGGCGAGATATTCAGCTTTCTCGTATACGCCGAGAGATCGACGTCGCCGTCGACGATCGGCACGGTATAAAGATCGATGCGCTCGGGCTTCCAGTTGCTGTCATGCGTAAAGCCGAAGAGATAGAGATTCTCGCCGTCCGAAAGCAGGTCAAACATCCACTCGTCGATCCCGAAGATATTGTTTCTTTGCTTGGTGTCGCCCTTAAGCCCCCAGATGAATTCTGCATTTTTGTCAAGAGGCTCGTTGCCCGTCAGCACCATGGCGGAATGATTCACCATGGAAGCAAGCGACATCGAGCCGTTCGAGGCGGCGTTTCCGATAAAGGAGTCGCTGAAGATGAAAAAGGTCTTTGAATCCTTGGTTGCCGAGGAGATGGAGTCCTTACCGTCAAGCGAGACCGAATAGATCCCGTCGGCGCAAAGCCAGGTGTTTCTCTCACCGCTGCGGTCAAACAGCGCATTCCAATTGTCAGCCTTGACACCCTTCATGTCACTTTCCTCACTTTCTTCGGCAAAAGCCGTCATACAGGCGGATACCGCGATGATCACGGCTAAGAGTACGGTCAGATACGTAAGCAGTCTTTTTTTCATAAAGTCCTCCCGAACATGGTCTGTGCTTCTATTTTACCACAGGATTCGGGAAATTTCAATAGGTTTTGCTCTTGAAAAAGAAAACGTTCTGTGGTATACTGTTAGCATCCGATGTCAAAAAGGAGTGCCGTTATGAAATCCCTCACGCGATGCCGATGGTGTAATCTCAAAAACCCCCGCTATATCGCCTATCATGACAGCGAATGGGGTGTTCTGAACCTCGATGACGGCTATCTTTTTGAAATGCTTCTTCTCGAAAGCTTTCAGGCAGGGCTTTCGTGGGAATGCGTTCTCAACAAGCGAGAGGCGTTTTGTGAAGCTTTCGACGGCTTTGACCCCGCAAAGATCGCCCGCTATGACGAAGAAAAGCTGAAAACCCTCTCGGACAATAAGGCGATCATCCGCAACCGCCGAAAGATCGCGGCAAGCGTCAGAAATGCCGCCGTCTTTCTCGGCATACAAGCTGAACACGGCAGCTTTTCCCGCTATCTTCTCTCGTTTTTTGACACCTATCCCCTGTATGAAAACGGGCTGACGGTATCCCCGCTTTCCGATGCCCTCTCCAAGGATCTCGTCGGGCGCGGCATGTCCTTCGTCGGCTCCACCGTCATCTATTCTTATCTTCAGGCGGTCGGTCTGATCGTCTCGCACGATCCCGATTGCTTTTTATCATCCCGAACATAAATCATTCCGACCGAAAGGATCTTATCATGACTCCGAAACTCCGCGCGCTGCTCTCCCCCTTCCGCTATATCGCCCTTGCCGACGGCAGCTACAAGATCGAGCGCCTTCTTGACAAAAGCGCGACTGCCGTCATCATTCCCGACGGTGTCAGCGAGATCGCGCCCTACGCCTTTTCCGACGCCAAGGAGCTGAAAAAGCTCTATCTCGCCGCCTCAGTCAAAACCGTCGGCGCCTTTGCCTTTTCGGGCTGTACCGCCCTTCGTGACGTGCATCTTGAAAGCCTTGAGGCATACACCGGGATCGCCTTTGAAAACTCCTACGCCGCCCCCGGCGAGTACGCGAGATTCTTCTTCGCGGACGCAAAGCCAATCACCCACTACGAGATTCCCGACGGCACCAAAGAAATCCTTCCCTTTGCCTTCAAGGGCATGAGCACCCTGAAGACCGTCACCTTCCCCGAAAGTCTTAAGAAGATCGGATACGACGCCTTCGTTGCCTGCGGTCTTGAAAGCCTGACACTGCCCGATACCCTTTGTGAGATCGGTAGCTATGCCTTTGCCTCCAATCCGGCACTTACCAAGGTCACGCTTCCCGCCTCTCTCAAGGCATTGCCCGACGGCATCTTTTCTTCCTGCTCATCCCTCACGAAGCTCTCTCTTCCCAAGGGGCTGACCGCGATCGGAAGCTCCGCTCTCGCGTATTCGGGCATCGCAACACTCACCCTGCCCGAAGGTGTCAGCTATATCGGGGAAAGCGCCTTCCGACACGCCGCCTCGCTCTCTGAGATCACCCTGTCCGAAAGCCTGGCGACGGTCGAAAGCTATGCCTTTTACCAGTGCGTTTCTCTGAAGGAGCTTCGCTTTTCGGACGCCTTGAGACGTGTCGGCTCTTATGCCTTCGCTTACTGCAACGCCTTAAAGACGCTTACCTTTCCCACACACGCGATCACGGTGGGCAGCAATATCATCGCGGAATGTACCTCGCTCAACTCCTTTTCCATGCAGGGCGCGCTCTATTCCGACGGCACGCTCTACCGTACCGTTCCCTATACCGATGACATGGGAGATTACCGTCTCTCGAGCGATGCCATCACCCGACTTGCCCTGACGCCCCTTCTTGATCAGCTTGCCCTGTTTTCGCTTGAGATCCGCCGCACACGGTATATCGACGGTGATGAATGCGGCAGAAGCTTCTTCACCCACCGCATTGCCGAGGAAGGATCGGTCCGCACCCTGGTTTTGCGCGACGGCATCATCGTGGGCGTCATGACCGCCGAGCGTTTTCTCCCCGTTGGCATCGAGACCGAGACCTATTACGGCGAGGACAATAACGGCGCGGGCACAAAAGCCCTCTCGGAAACCATGACCCTGACCTTTCGCAAAGGAGCAAGCGTATAAATGAGCGCCATCACCACATACAGAAGACATGAATTCGACCCCCTCGACCCCGAAAACAGCCCGATCGATCCGATCGACATTGCGCACGCCCTTTCTCTGCTCTGCCGCGCGGGCGGTCACTTCCCGCATTTTTACTCGGTCGCGCAGCATTCTTTGAACTGTGCCGAGGAAGCAAGATGCCGAAGCTATCCGAAGAGTGTTATTCTCTTCTGCCTTCTGCACGACGCGAGTGAGGCGTATCTTTCGGATATCACCCGCCCTGTCAAGGCGCACCTTCCCGCGTATCTTGAAATCGAAAACACCTTGCAGAATGCCATTTACCGCCATTTTGCCAAACGCCTTCCCACCGAAGACGAAAGAGCTCTCATCAAAGAGGTTGACGATACCCTCTTGCATTATGAATTTCTCACCATCATGAACGAGACCGTCTATACCCCCGCTCCCACGCTTCACGCCAATCTGAGCTTTGCCTTCACTGAGTTTTCTCTTGTCGAGGAGGCATTTCTGAAGACCCTTCGTGAGCTTATGTCATAAAAGAAAGGATGTTATCATGAAAGAAACACTGACCGATCTCAAAGAAAGACGAAGCTGTCGGAAATATCTCGACCGCCAGGTCGAAGAGGAGGCACTGCAGCTGATCCTGGAGGCAGGCACCTACGCCCCCACGGGCAGAAACCGTCAGTCACCCGTGATCGTTGCCGTACAGGATCCCGATACCATCAAAAAGCTCTCCCTTTTGAACGGCAATCCCGCCGGCATGACGGGAGATCCCTTCTACGGCGCACCCACCGTCCTCATCGTACTTGCCGATTCCACCGTATCGACCCACGTTCACGACGGCGCTCTTGTCATGGGTAATCTCATGAATGCCGCGCATGCCGTTGGGGTGGATTCCTGCTATATTTTCCGTGCAAAGGAAATGTTTGAGACCGAAGAAGGCAAAAATTATCTGAGGGCATGGGGCATCCCCGAGCATTATGTCGGCATCGGCAACTGTATCCTCGGCTACCGTGCCGAGGGCGGCGTCAGAGAAGCTTCTCCCCGCAAAGAAGGATATATCATCAGAGTGCGCTGAGGGGTATGCCATGACACCGAACTATCGCCGCACACGTTTTGCCTGTTATTTTGCTTATCTTTCGACAAGCTCGATCTTCTGTATCCCCGCGCTTCTCTTCGTCACCTTTCACAATATGTACGATATCTCCTATACCCTGCTTGGAACACTGGTGGCGATCAATTTCATCACACAGCTTTCGATCGATCTGATCTTTTCCTTCTTTTCCCGCTTCTTTAACATCCGTCTCTGTGTCCGCCTGATGCCCATCCTGACCGCGGCGGGGCTTCTCGTCTATGCCGTCATTCCCATGCTCTTTCCCACATATGCCTATACGGGGCTTGTGATCGGTACGCTGATCTTCTCGGTATCGGCAGGTCTCGGTGAGGTCCTTCTTTCCCCGACGATCGCCGCGCTTCCCTCCGAGCATCCCGAACGCGATATGAGTCTTCTTCATTCGCTCTACGGCTGGGGGGTCTTCGGCAACGTACTGATCGCCACGCTCTACTTACTCCTCGCGGGCGCTGAAAACTGGTTTTATCTTGTGATCGTTCTTGCGCTTCTGCCCATCGTAACCGCCGTTCTCTTTTTCTTTTCTCCCATGCCTCCCCTTGAGCTTTCACACCCCGTCGGCAAGGAGAACACCAAAAAGCGCACGCTCGGTCTTGCTTTATGTGTCGCGTGTATCTTTTTAGGCTCGGCATCCGAGAATACCATGACCAACTGGATCTCGGGCTTTGCCGAAAACGCGCTCGGGATCTCCAAGGCGTGGGGCGATATCTTCGGACTTGCCCTCTTCGCGCTTTTACTCAGCACCGTAAGAACAGTATACGCGAAATACGGCAAAAAGATCGAGAACATCATTCTCGTCAGCATGATCGGCGCCGTCCTCTGCTATCTGACGGCAGCCCTTGCCCCGAATGACATCATAGGTCTTGTCGCCTGCGCCGTCACGGGCATCATGACCTCCATGCTCTGGCCCGGTATGCTCATTCTGATGGAAGAAAAAATGCCATCGCTCGGTGTTGCCGCCTACGCTCTGATGGCGGCGGGCGGTGATTTCGGCGCTTCGGTCGCCCCTCAGCTGATGGGTATCATCGTCGATACCGTGTCGGCAAGCGATTTCGCGCATTCGATGGCAGCCAGCCTTTCTCTCACGCCCGAGGTGATTGGCATGAAGACGGGCATGCTCATTACCGCTATCTTCCCCATCCTCGGCGTTTTCGTGATCCTCACCATCAAGCGCTATTTCAAAAAACACGGTACGCTGACCTGAGAAAACCAAAAAAACGGAGCCAAGCGCCACTTCAGAGCGCTTGACTCCGTTATTTTATTAAAAATTCAGAACACCGAGATGCTCAAGAAGGATCTTCGTCCCCATCAGAATAAGAATGATACCGCCCGTGATCTCGGCACGGCTTTTGTATTTCGTACCAAATACGTTGCCGATCTTAAGACCGATGGCAGACAGCACAAAGGTGATCACACCGATCGAGGTCACAGCCGTCACGATGCTGACATCGGGAAGAAGGGCAAAGGTAATGCCCACCGCCAAAGCGTCGATGCTGGTGGCAAGCGCCATCAGAAACATGGTCTTGATGGCAAAGGAGCTGTCTTCCTTTTTGCAGTCACAGTCATCCTTCGAAAGACCTTCCTTCAGCATATTGCCTCCGATGATCCCGAGAAGCACGAAAGCGACCCAGTGGTCAACGGGAGTGATATAGCTTTCAAAGGTCGAGCCGAGAAGATAGCCGATAAGAGGCATCAGCCCCTGAAATCCGCCGAACCAAAGCCCGATCAGAATATAATGCTTCGGTTTTACCCGTTCTGTCGACAGTCCCTTACAGACAGCCACCGCAAAAGCGTCCATCGAAAGCCCGATCGCCGTGATCAGAAGCTCCATAAAGCTCATATCCGCACCTCCCTCAAAAAAGCATTCTCAGTATAGCGCGAAGAGGGTGAAAAGTCAAGTCTTTTTTGGCAAAAACGCTGTAAATGAAAGACCTGCCAAGAAAATCGATGGAAATTCCTTGCAAAACGCATCGGGATGCGCTATAATACCTATGAATGAATCAAAGGAGTTGACCGTTTTGAAAGAAAATAAGATCGTGACCCTGTACCGCTCCGCCCTCATCAGGCGCTATGACCCGGACCCCGCTGTCTTTTATTTCTCCCATACCGATTTTGAAAATCTCAATGCCAAGCCCTATACCTTTACCAACAAACGAAACGAGACTTTGGTAGGCGCGTTTTATTACTACGGCGAGCGCCAGAGTGATCGTCTCATCGTCTTTGATCACGGTCTCGGCGCGGGACATACCGCGTATATGAAGGAGATCGAACGCCTCGCTCGTGCAGGCTATACCGTCTTTTCGTATGACAAAAGCGGCTGCGTGAAGAGTGAGGGCGAATCGATCCACGCCTTATCGCAGTCGATCTCCGACCTTGACGATGCCATTACCTCGCTGAAGGCGTCCCCCATGGGCGAGAAGGCGAAGATCTCGGTGGTCGGGCACAGCTGGGGCGGATATGCCACTCTGAACATCCCCGCCTTTCATCCCGACCTTGTCAGTATCGTTTCCCTTTCGGCGCCTATCTCAGCAAAAGCCATGCTGCAAAGCTTTTTCCCGGGGCTTCTCTCCCTGCTGATCCCCACCGTCATGCGCTTTGAACGATCTGCGAACCCCGACTTTGCGGACTGCTCCGCGCTCAATACCCTCAGACAGTATTCCGGAAAGGCGCTGGTGATCCATTCGGATGACGATGCCACCGTCAAACCTCAAAAGCATTTCAACCGCCTGCAAAAAGCCCTCAGGGACCGCGAGAACCTGACCTTTCTTTCGGTCAGCGGTAAAAATCACAACCCCAATTATACCGCTGACGCGGTTCGCCGTCTTGCTGAATTTTCATCTGCCCTCACCGAGAAAAACCGCGCGCACGCCTTCACCTCCGACGAAGACCGCCGTGCCTTTCGTGACAGCTTTGACTTTGACAAAATGACCGAGCAGGATGAAGCGCTGTGGCAGACGGTACTTGAATTTCTTGACTGAAAGCAAACGTCCTTGTCGGGCGAGAATGTGTGAAATTTCTCGCTCTGCAAGGACGTTTTATTCGGTTGCCTTGAAATTGTAGATCGGCTTGATCTCAGCGACGATCTCGGCGGTCGGGGTGATGTGAGAAACGATCTCCTCACGCGACTTATATGCCATTGGCGACTCGTCAAGTGTGCCGCCCATGACACAGGTCGAGTATATGCCCGCCATCTCGCGCTCATACTCCTCCATCGTCAGTCTCTCAAAGGCGGCTGTACGGGACATCAGTCTTCCCGCGCCGTGGGGCGCCGAGAAATTCCAGTCGGGATTGCCCTTACCAAGGCAGATCAAGGCGCCGTCACGCATGTTGATGGGGATCAGCAGTCTCTCGCCCGCCTTCGCCGACACCGCTCCCTTACGGAGGATCTTCTCCTCAAGGTCGATGTAGTTATGTACGGTATGAAAGTTGTCGACAGGTGTCAGCGCCATCCATTCGGTGAGAAGCTCCGCCATCTTCTCGCGGTTACGTCTTGCGAACGCCTGGCAGATGCCGACGTCATGAAGGTAATCCTCCATATATTTGCCGTAGAGATAACAAAGATCGCGCGGCATGGTGGGAGTATTCGCACGGAACTCACTCTCAAGCGCCTTCAGTGCCCCTTGGATCTCAGAGCGTCTTCCCTCCGCCTTGTAGGTTGCGATCAGCTTCTCGCGTGCCTCCAGAAGAGGTCCCTTGCCGAGATTCAGATCGACGGCAAGAGCCTGATAAAACTCCGCTACCTGCGTACCGAGATTACGGCTTCCCGAGTGGATCACCAGATACTTGTTGCCGTCCTTGTCGATGTCGATCTCAATAAAATGGTTGCCGCCCCCGAGCGTGCCGACGCTTCTCTCAAGACGCTTGGTATCCTTCAGCGAACGGTAGCAGCGAAGTGTGGTGAGATCAAAGCGCTCCTGACGTCCCTCCCACACCGACTTGCCGCAGGGGATCCTGTGCGCGGCATCGTCAAATGCCGCAAGGTCGATCTCGACTTTGCCGAGCATGACGGTATACATACCGCATCCGATATCCACGCCCACCATAAAGGGAACGACCTTGTCATGCACCGTCATGGTCGTGCCGATGGTACAGCCCTTGCCCGCATGGACGTCGGGCATGATGCGGATCTTCGATAAAGAGAACGCCTCCTCGTCACAGACCGCCGCGATCTGCTCAGATGCCGCATCCTCCAGTGTGTCGGTATAACAAATGGCAGTATTACACTTGCCGATGATCTCTATCATGATCAAATTCCTTTCTTACTTAATGGTTTACCTCCTTGGGTCTTACCATCGAGACAAGCTGCGACAGAATATCCCCGCCCGATTGCAGGTTGATATTGCCGACGTTTGCCGCGATGCGCTCGATGAATTCCAGCTCCTTCAGCTTATAAAGGGTCTCGTTTTCATCCATGAGCCTTGCGATATTGAGCAGCGAGCGGGTGGAGGCAACCTCCTCGCGGCGCGTGATCACGTTCGCCTGCGCGCGCTTTTCGGCAACGAGGACGGTATTCATGATCTCGCGGATCTCACCGGGCAGAATGATGTCCTTGACACCCGCGTCGGTGATCTCGATGAAAAGCTCATTTTCTTTTTGCTTCAGTCTCTCATACACGAAGCGCGAAAGCTCATCTCTGCTTTCCAGAAGCTCATCAAGACGGTATTTGCCCACAAATTCACGCAGGGCAAGCTGTGCGCTGACGTGCATCTGCTCATACAGGGACTCGATCTCGCTGACAGCCTTCACGCAGTCAGTGATGCGGTAGCGCAGAACAAAGTTGATCCGAAGCGTGACCTTATCCGCCGTCAGGATCTCCTGACCCGTGACATCCATCTGTCGCATTCTCATGTCGACAAAGGCAGTCTCGACCTTTCTCGCCGTGCGCCAGAAATAGTACGTACCCGCACTGAGAACGCCCTCAAGCTTTTTGTCGATATATAAGAGTGCCTTTTCATGCTCGCTTACCTCGACCTTGGAATACAGGGTGGGGGAAAGCTTCTGAAAGACATGTGAGGGCACCGATTCGTCGACACGGGGATCGCTGATGTCTACCTTGGTAAAGGTGTGCTGATATGCCGTGCGGAAAAAGGCATATTTGCCCTGACGGAGCGCCTCACAGAATCTGCCGTCGACGTAGTGAAGGGCAAGCTCCTCATCCCCGACCTCTACCGTCGTGCAGATAGCACGGAGCTTTTCATTCAGAAGCAGGATGTCGAGGGGCGCCTTGGCGCTGTGGAGCGTGCCGTTCAGCGCAAGCACGTCGATCTCGCGGTTTTTCTTCAGTCTGTGTTTTCCCGCGGCAAGCACGCCCTTGAAGACGCCCTTGTCAAACAAAAGACCGATACTGTTTTCATTGATCATTACGTATTTCATGCTATCATTCCTTTCTTGTACGGTATGTATGTGACCCGATGCCGTGGCATACGGGGTGTTTGACGAAAGATCCCCTCATCCTGAAAAGCGGCTGATCGCTTGAGCAGGTCTTTTTTTACCGCGGAGCAAGCTTGACGGCAAAAAAGAACGTGCGGTATCCGCTGCAGGCTGGCGTTCAGAATGTGCGAAACGCTGTCACCGTCCGCAAGGGGACTTTTTGAGATTTGTCATAATCATAAAAACATGTGTACGTAAAACCGTACTGACTCATTGCCTGGAAAGGGCAAAAAACCGAACCGCCGGTACGCGCCGTGGCGCGCAGTGGGATTCGAACCCACGTTGATACGACCTGAGGAAACCTCCTGTAAGCCTTCGCTTACTTGTCGGCAGGGCGTACTTCGGCATACACTTTGGAAGATCCTCGCGCACCGCCGTGATGAGATCCACGGTCAAAGCATCCTTGCACCCTTATCCTATCACAGATCCGCCCCGTTATCACGGAAAAAAATCTGCGAAACAGATATTGTACCGTTTTTTTGACAGAAAAAAGGCTTTCACAAATGGTGCGTCATTTGTAAAAGCCTTTTCTTTTGTTTGGGAATAGCCGTTATCCACGGATCATGCGGTAGCGCTCGCTCTCCACGACCTCCATCATGAACCGATACGGATGCACAGAGCCGCCCGCGATCATATCGAACAGCTTGGGCGTCACACCCGAAACCAGCATCGTACCGTTTTCATCCATTCTGACGGGATACTGCTGTCTGCGGGCAGAAACATTCCAGAAGATCACCTCGGGCAGACGGTAGCCCGCCGCCTCGTAGGACGCCTTTGCGTGTTCATAGACCGTACGGTCAGCATCCTCAACGCAGGCGTCAAATTCCATGTCGGAGATCACGACAAGCTTACCGGGAAGTGCATTTGCGGGGAGCTTATGCTTGATTGCCGTCTTCAGAATGAGATCAAATACCGCCTGCAGATTGGTGTTGGCGATCTCAGAGAAGGACGATATGTAAGCAAGTCTGTCAACAAAGGTCTCGCCCTTGATCTCGATCAGGCGCGGATGCTCGGAAAACTCAATGAAACAGTTTTGGAAGGCGCCGGTATTATGCTCGGCGAGATACAGCCCGAGGGAAAGCGCCACCGATGCGGGATAGGGGCTTGAGCCGTAGTACATCGACCCCGAGGTGTCGATCACCGCCAGCATATCCTCCGAGGGGTGATATACGGGAAGATTTGCCCAAGTGGTGTTGAGCGCCCTTTTCTCCTCCTCGCTGATCGTGGTAATGCGAAGAGGACCGCTCCAGGTGGTCTCGAGGAAAGGATTAACCAATTCATAGGGCGCAAGCGTTGCGGTATGCATGGTCTTTTTGCCCGAGGATACCGCATCGAGAAAGTCTTCGTAGCGTTCGGGATCGTTGCGCATAAACGCCTTGCGGTAACGGTAGAGTGCCTTGGAGGGCTGTTTTTCATAATCAAAGGTATAATCCTTCTCGCGAAGATAGTTTTCAAGAATCCGGATCTTCGCGCGAAGCTTCGAAAGTGCCTTACGGTATTCGGCATCCTTCATACCGAGATAACGCGCGAGCTTCTTGCCCTTTTTGACAACAAGGGGATCCGAGGTATTGACCGAGGGCATCCACTTGCCGAGAAGCGATACCGCCCCACCCTCGGAAAGCGATCTCAGATCCTCTTCAAACTGCCGCTTGACAAGGGCAAGCATATCCTCTTCGCATGCCGTGCCGAACAAGACGAAAAGATCGTCAAAGCGTCCGAATTCGGCGATGTACGAAAGATTCTTTCTGACGGTCTCGGGCGCGTAGTCGGCAAGCCATGCGAGAATCACACGGAACACCCGCCGCTCTCCGAGGCCTCCCCTCACGTCACGCGCGAAAAAGAGGAGTTTCAAGGCAATATCTCTGTTTTCGCAAAAGGCACGGAGAAAGCGCGTGCGGATCTCGTCGTCACTTGCCGAACGAAGCGCACCCGCGTGCGCGAAGAAATCAAGGCAATCCGAGCCTGTGGTGACATAAGCCGCACCGCCGTTTTCGGTCAGTGTCTGCCCTGCCTGTGCCTGTAACAAATCGATCATCCGTTTCACTCCTTTTCTTTTATGGATGGTAAGAGAGCTTTTGCCCGAGCCATGGACCCGGGCAAAAGCGACAAGACGCTTTTTTCTTAATCATTTCTAAAAATAATCAGATCATGAAAACTTGCTGTCAGCGTCTTTCGGGTAAATACAAGGCGCTTTTGTTCTGCTACAAAACTTAGAAGGTTTTTGCAAATCAAAGCTTTTGCTGTACGCGCCTTTCTTTTGCCGAAGGGATCTCTCCCCTCGACGTGTTCAGTATATCATGCCTTAATATGAATATCACGGAAAAAAATCTGCGACTTCTTACCGTAAACCGAGTTTGTACTGTTTTTTCAGCTTGTCGATGATCAGCTCTCGGAATTCATCGGGCGCTGTGACCTCGACAAGCGGTCCGAAGGACAGAACGCGGATGACCATTTCCGATTCGTCGCCGTAATCGTAGCGAAGTATTACCCGATACTCCTTGCGTGAAAGCTTTTCCACTTCCTTTTCGAAATGCGCGAAATGCAGCATCACGCGTTCGAGGGCGTTTCTCTCGTTCGTGACCTTCAGCGTCAGCGTGCGATAGCGCGCGGGCGGCTCACGGCGGGGCAGGACCTTGTCGCCCTGATAGAGCGAGCAAGAAAGGATGCGCGAAAGATTGACCGTCGACATAAAGCTGCCGCTTCCCGTGAGCAGACGGAATTTATCGTCCTTTTCGGAATACTCCAGCCGCACGGGATAACAGCGCACGAACACCTGCCGCCCCTTGCTGCTGATCATATCGAATTTGATCTGCTTCTTGTCACGGATCGCCCCGAGGATCAGGCGAAACCGACGGATATATCCTTCATCCTCAAAGGGGTCGCCGTCATGGTAACGGTCATATACCGTATAGTCCGCTTCGGTGAAAAGCGGTGTAACGTCATCGAGAAAAGAAAAATCAAAGCCGAACAGCCGAACACGGCGATCGAGTGAGACCGATTTCAGAAAACGGCGCTCAAGCTCAGTCAGGGGCATCGTCGGTCTGTGGCGAATGGGCGTTTTCAGATCGGGGGTCATCAGCTGCCACGAGCCGTCAAGCAGTGCGGGAACCAGGCTCATGCCGCTCTCGGCAAAGGCCTTCTCGCGCACGATCCTCTCAAGGGATGCTCTGTCGGCATCCCCCTCCTGCAAGCGCGTGAGAATCGCGGCAACGGTATTGTAATAGACGGAATAAAGCTCACTGAAGATCATGTCTTACCCTCCCCGATCCCGTACATACGGTACATCGCCTCAAGATCGTCCTTGAAGCGGTTCTCGACCGTGCGATTGGAAAAGCGCATGCTGACGATACGGCAAACAAAGCTCCTCACAAAGGGCGTCATTTCGCCCGAATCGTAAACGTCGGCAACGAAACGGTAGGTGCTGTCATCGACCTTCTCGACCCGCCCCACCCGTTTTTCACGCTCCAAGCGGCGCAGGATATGTTCCTCGCCCTCGTTGATCCTGATCGTGAATTCGGCATGCTCCATGTGTTCCTTGCCGTAACGGTTTCTCTTGGTGTTCACGCCCCAGATCTTCGGCATCATCGAGTCAAGCTCGCGGCGAAGCTCGTCAAATCGCGGGGTTACTTCTTCAAGCTTCACGCTCTTCAGATAATCCACACGGTAAGAACGGATGCAGGCAACATCGGGCGCGTATGCCAGAAGATGCTGCCGTCCGGTCTGAACGCTGATGAAGATCCGAAGCGGGATCAGACGAAGAAGCCGCGGCTCGTCGGCAGAGCGATTGAGATTGGCAACCGTCACAACCGATTTTTTTGACATGGCATCAAAGAGCGCCGCCAAAATGCCGCTGTCAAGGGAGGATGTGATGTAGTGGTGCTTGAAATCGAACATGCTCTCGTGAAGAGGCGCCTTGTCAAGCAAAAACGATCCGATCACACCGCAGGGCGCGATCTCCGAATAGAAATCAAGAAGAGGCTCGATCCCTTCGGGAAGCTCTCCCTTGCGTCTTGAATAATAGACCTGCTTGCCCCGTTTTTCGGAAAAAAGAAGTCCTTCTTTGACGTATTCCTTCAGCTTCTTGCGAAGGGTGGATTCATCAAAAAGCATCGGCTCGTCAAATTGAGAAAGATAATCGGTCTCGATGCGGTCAAGAAGCGTGTTCAGCGTGAACGCCTCCTCGCATCTGAAAAGAATATCAAAGAGAATAAAATGAAGGGTGATGTCCTTGTCGGTGAAGCTCTTCGCCTTCCACGCTTTGTAAAAGGGATTGTGCCTCATGCGGCGGCTGTCGACAGAAATGAAGACCCGCTTGCCGTCAGAAGAACGGGAAAACCGCATCAGATCGCCAAGATAGGACTCAATGCGCCGCCGCTCGTCATCATACGACCGCGCGCTCAAGCCCGCAAACTCCTCGCGTCTCCGAAACCCATATACGTAAAACTCACGCATATACGCCCTGACCCTCTCGAAATTCTTGATCAATTCCTGATACCCCGCCATACGCCCCTCCTTTCTCTTGTGGGTGAAAACGGTGTCTTCCTACTATCTCACGACACAATGCCTAGTTTTTTCATTCTTGTCAAAGTCGAGTCAATACTCCTTTTTAATGACTTGGCAATTGCAGACAGAGATTTTCCTTTTTTCGACATTTCCTTGATCCGCTGATCGTCTTCAGCGGTCCAGTCGGATGCTTCGTTTGTGGTTTCGTGGATGCCTAAATTCTGATACTCAATCAAACTGTCGATGTTATCAAATACAAACTGCTGTGCCGTCGGAGAAAACATAAAGACATAGTAATCTTTTCCGGAAGACGAAACTCTGTGCTCAGTGAAAAAACCAACATCAATACCTTCCTTTGTTGGATAACGCAACTTTTTTCCGTCATCAGACCTGGAAACAGTCAGCATTCCAAGACTTTCGAGCCATTCAGTAATAATACCGGATTTCATTTTTTTACCGGAAGGATCAACAAAACTGTTAATGTAAGCGGTTAAATCGGTCTGATGCTTAGCTACTTGAAAAGGTTTCAATACACGCTTGGCCTCTTCTGTCATAGAAAGCTCCTTCTTTTTCTCCGATTTTTTTGAGGAATTCGAAGTATTTTTTTGATTGATCAATCGATCCAATAATTCAGATACATAAAAAAAGCATCTGGAAATCCGCACATTATTGACAATATCATCGTCACGAATGACGGAATCATCAAGTGGATTGATTCCCCTTGCCAGTTTGTCGATAAATGCTTTGGCATACTGAATCTTTTCGTTTTCTGTCATATACATCCTCTTAATATACTGTATTTCCGCATAATATTACTTTTATTATACATGATTCCGATTCATATTTCAACCGTTATTTCCGCATATTTCTTCAGATCATGTCAAAAAACTTGACAATCGGAAGAAAATCAATAAAGCACTTGAGTTTTTTGACCAAATGTGTTATAATAAATTGTTTATTCTATCACTGAACACACAAGGAAAGGGTACGATATGGGACTGTTCTCCTCTCTCTTCAAGAAAAAAACATCTTCTCATGTAACGCCAACCTCGACAAAACTCCCCATCGAGTGTCAAAGTCTTTTGGCTTTGGCCGACTACATGAACAAACTTCTTAATTCCGATACTTATATATCTAGAAAAGAGTACCGGTCCTATCTGCTCGGTGAAAAAAGAACTATTGAGTTTTTTGCTGTATTGGAAAGTAGCAATATGCTGGCATCCTACTGTACTGCCAACGGAATTCGGTTAAAGGATGTTTGTCAAGCACTTTCGCAGTACAGTCAGTTTGAAACTTTGATTGATCAACACAATGATCAATACATCACCGAGACCATGCATAAAGAAAAACACTACCTCGATACAATTCTGCATGATGTGGATCCTCAAATCATGCTTGATGACGATCAAAGGCGTGTTATACTTTGTGATGAGGACTACTGTCTTGTAATAGCGGGTGCAGGTGCGGGTAAAACCACCACTGTTGCAGCCAAAGTAAAGTATTTAGTTGAAAAAAAGAAAATCGATCCTTCTCAAATCCTTGTTGTTTCTTTTACAAACAAAGCTGTTTCTGAACTGCGAGAAAAACTGAATCGCGATTTAAAAATCAATTGTCCCATAGCAACATTTCATTCTACCGGAAACGCTATTTTACGCAAACAGTCGGAAGAAAAACTGAATATTGTTGATTCGTCAAAGCTTTATTTTGTAATTCAGGATTATTTCAAAAATTCTCTTTTGAAAAACGAACCCTTGGTTAATAATTTGATTCTTTTCTTTGCCTCCTATTTTGACGCGCCTTTTGAAGGCAATGATTTGAATGACTTTTTTAATAAAATTGCAAAATCCAATTATACAACTTTACGAAGCGATCTTAATGAATACTGTAATCAAATCGTGGATTTGCGCACTAAAAAAACTGTAACCATTCAAAACGAAATGTTACGTTCACGACAAGAAGTTGAAATCGCTAACTTTTTATATCTTCACAATATCGACTATGAATATGAAGCAGAATATCCTTATCATATCCCCACGGCGCGAAAACCATACACACCTGATTTTTTGATTCGTCAAGGCGATTGCATTGCCTATCTTGAACACTTTGGCATTTCACAGGATGGAAAGAACAATCGATTCAGTTCCGATCAGCTAGAGTCTTACAAAAACAGCATCAACACCAAAGTCGAACTGCACAAAAAACACGGAACTAAACTGATATACACATTCTCACAATATAATGATAATCGCCCTTTGGTTGAGCATTTGCGAGAAGAACTTGAAAAGCACGGTTTTACTCTCACACCCCGTTCAGGAAAAGAAATTATGGAAAAGCTGATCGTGAGCGAAGAAAACCGATATATTCGCCGACTCGTTTCTCTGATATGCCGCTTTATTGCTAATTTCAAAACAAACGGATATACCGCCGATGAGTTCACACGCATGTATCATTCTACGACAAATGTCCGTTCTCGATTGTTTCTTGATATTTGTCATGATTGCTATCTCGAATATGACCGTTATTTAAAAGAACATAACGCTGTCGATTTTGAAGACATGATCAACGAATCCGCTCGAGTTTTGCGCGAAGTCAAAGAGATGCAGCAAAAGCTGGATTTTCGTTACATCATCGTCGATGAGTATCAGGATATCTCCCGTCAACGATTCGATCTTGTCACAGCATTAGCAGATGTTACTGATGCCAAAATTATCGCCGTCGGCGATGATTGGCAATCCATTTACGCTTTCAGCGGTTCGGACATTACACTATTTACCAATTTTTCAGAAAAAATGGGTTATGCCAAACTGTTAAAAATTGTAAAAACCTATCGAAATGCGCAAGAAGTTATCGACATTGCAGGAAATTTCATTCAAAAGAACGATACCCAAATAAAAAAAGCACTCACTTCTCCTAAAAATATTACTGATCCTGTTATCATATATACTTATGACGGATCGTTTCGAAAAACGACTGACAGTGTCAAAAATGGTGTTAATTATGCCATTGCTTATGCGGTGGAAACTGCGCTGAAGCAAATCATGGAATATAACCGTACAGAAGGCAAAACTGATTCCTCCATCCTTTTGTTAGGAAGATTTGGTTTTGATGGCGACAAGCTTGAAAAATCAGGACTGTTTGAGTATTCCACGCGCGGAGGAAAACTCAAGAGTGTCAAATATCCTCATCTTGACATCACCTTTATGACAGCACACGCTTCAAAAGGGCTGGGCTATGACAACGTGATCGTAGTTAATGGCAGGAATGAAACCTATGGTTTTCCTTCTAAAATTGAAGATGATCCCGTTCTTTCTTTCGTCATCAAAGGCGATCGTTCCATCGACTATGCCGAGGAACGAAGGCTATTTTATGTTGCTATGACACGCACGAAAAACCGCGTATACTTCATTGCTCCTGAACAGAATCCCTCCGAATTTCTGTTAGAAATTAAACGGGACTACAAAAACGTTTCTCTTCGTGGCGAATGGAATGAAGAGAATACCGATCCTGTATCGCGCAGAAAAACTTGTCCCATTTGCGGCTATCCCCTTCAATATCGCTATAAAACCGCATATGGACTTCGCTTGTACATTTGCACTAATGAACCCGAAATTTGCGGTTTTTTGACAAATGATATCAAGGGAGAAAAACTGTCGATTATGAAATGTGAAGACTGCAAAAGCGGATATCTGATCATCAAACATAAAAAGGACGGCGACTATTTTTTGGGATGTACCAATTATCTGCCCAGCGGAGAGGGCTGCAACCGTTCCTTAAGCAAAATTGCCTACTATGACTTGTACAAGCTATCCGCATCTCCCTCTCCTGCTGTTGTCTTCAAGCGGACCTCTACCAGCAAGCCTACTCCTGTCATTTCACAAACAAAACTAAGCGTCACCACAAACCCTGCGAGTGACAATACTTCTTCTGTGATTCCGACTGCAAATGTAAAGAGCGTTGTATACCGCGACACGGATTTGAACAATATGGTTCATACCGTTCTGCAATGTGTGTCCCATATCAGTCAAAAACGGTTTTACGGCATTAATGTTCTTGTAGATGTTTTGCGCGGCGCACGAAGCCAAAAGATACAGGAAATGAAATTATATGAACTTACCGAATACGGTGCATTAAAACACATTGAACGTGAAACGTTGATTACCCTTGTGGATTGGCTGATCGAAAATCACTATTTGTTGAAAACCAAAGGACAATACCCCGTCTTGCATATCACGTTCAATGGGACTCATTACAACGAAAAAATCACCGCGCAACAGCTTAAAAAACTATATTCAGTTTTAAATGATTCCTCTGCTCCATAACAAAAGCCGCTCTCGGGAGCGGCTTTTGTTATGAGAAATCACACCACGTCGATGTGCAGGGCTTTGGTGGTGTAGACGGTCTTGTCTTTGGCGGTGAGGGTGGCGTTTACACGGTAGACGCCGCGGGCAGTGGGGTGCCAGGTGAGAGTCTCGGTATAGGGCACCGTATGGATCGGCGTGCCATTGACGAAGAGAGTAACGCTTTCGATCGCTTCGAAAGACAGCTTTGTGCCGAGCGAGAAGCACTTATCCTTACCGAGAGGGTGAGCGCCGGGTGTCTTATGCGAAAGCCATGCCATAATGGGACGGAGCGGAACGCCCTCGCGTGTCATACGGACGGTATTGATCGCGCCGTTTGGCGAAAAGGTCAGGCGGTCGATGTTCGCGCGGCGGTATCGCGCGTCACCCTGATGCTGATGGTAAATAATGAAATACTCATCTGTGCCCGGAGGATTCAGGATCGAATTATGACCGGGGCCGATATAGCCGAGCGTCATATTGGTTGAAAGAATGGGGACACGGGACAGTTCCTTCGTGAAAGGTCCCTCGGGGCGATCGGATACCGCGTAATTCACACGGTAGCTGTGGTCGACATGAAGCGCGGGCGAGTCGCACCAGATGTATTCGCTGAAAAGATAGTAATACAGTCCGTTTCTCTTGAAAATATACGAGCCCTCGCAGTGATAATCCTTCTCAAGGGTATAGTGGAAGACCGTCTTCTTTTCGCCCTTGAAGGAGATCATATCGTCATTCAGCTCGCGCATGAACATCCTGCCGTCAAAGGTCGCACCCCAATAGAGATATGTCCTGCCGTCATCATCAATAAACACGCAGGGATCGATCGTTGACATATCTTCTTCAAAGGGAATGAGCGGCTTGCCGAGAGGGTCGACAAACGGTCCTGTCGGCGAATCGGATATTGCCACTCCGATCGAGCTTTGGGCGGAAAAATAAAAATAATATCTGCCGTTTCTTTCGATGATATCGGGCGCCCACGCATCTTTTTTCGCCCAGCCGAGATCCTCAAAGCGAAGGATCATGCCCTCACTCTGAAAATCGCTGAGGTCCTCCGAAGACCACACGCCGAATCCTACCTCGGGAATGCCCCCAAAGGTGGGATATACGTAGTATCTGTCCCCGAACTGCACCATCGTGGGATCTGCCGCGGGCTTTGGAATGATGGGATTGCCGCTAAGCTTGATTTCGTTCATCATCAGTCTCCTATCGTTTCATATCGTATTTGATGGATCTTGCAGAAGCGTTCGGCATAAGAGTCGGGATAGCACCTGATGAGAATATCGCCAAGCCCCTCAAACGCCTTCGCGTCGATATAGATCACGCTTTCGGGAACCGTCACAGCCTCCAGATTTTCACAAAGCGCGAAGGTATCGGCTTCGATGCGCGAGAGCGGGGGCAATATGATGTGCCTGGCGGCACGGAAGCCGTGCGACACCGTCATGTCGCTCTCATAATACCGAATGCTGTTCTCAATGGCGGTGATCACACGGCTGATCTCCTCTTCGGTCGGCGTTTCACTGATATGAACGCCCGAAACCGTGCCGAGCTTTTCAAAAAGGGAGGGCGGCATATGTGCCTTGCCCACGTAAAGCGGCAGGATCTTGCCGCCCGACGCGATCGCCATTTCCGTCTCGCGCAAAGCGTAAGCGGCGTCACGCATATGCTCGCTGATCACGATCAGCACAAAGCCGTTACGGGAAGCCACATCGATCTCACGGCGCACCGCGTTAAGCCACGAGGTCCCCGCTTCGACCTCTTCGTCGGTCAGAACCTGCATATCGTGTTCGGCAAGCGCCTTCGACAGCGCATTCACAAGCGGCTTATCCTGTGCGGATGCCGCAATGAAGACCTTCATCTGCCTTGCGATGCGCTCGATCTCTTTCATCTGTTCCTCGATCGTGCGGCTCAGATCAAGCGTAAAGATCTTTTTGTCTCCCCGCGTTTCGATATACTCACGTTCGGTTTGCACCCAATGGGATCGTCTTGCGTTCACGCTGTCCACGTAAATGAACCATTCGCGCTCGTCGATCTCGCGTTTGATCAGCTCTTCGATCTCGTCTTCGTCGGAAAGGCATTTGAGAAAGAACAAGAGCGGCTCAAAGCCAAGCTCCTCCAGCTTGTTACGGATCTTGCGGACCCGCTCAATATCCTTATGCGAATGCGAAATAAAAACCCAACCGTTCTGTTTCATCGCGTCCTCCGTTTATGCACTTTTTCTCATTATACCATATCTTGCCCTCTCCGTCAAGAGAAAAAGGGCTCTCTTGACCGAGAGCCCATAGATCACGTATGACGCCGCAATCCCTTCAGCGAGGTAAAGGCGCGTTTTTGTGTGCGGTGAAGCTCCTTTTCGGGAAGCTCAAGAAGAATAAAGAGAAGGACTGTCAGCATTTCATAAGGCACGGGGCAGAATTCCCCGGGATTGATCTGCGACATCAGAAGAATGCCGGCATAAGAAAGCCCGAGCGCCATCCGTCTTACCGTCTTCTTGCGGAAGATCAGGCGTATTCTCATGAAAAACTGATAGCCGTATGCCGCGATTCCCACCGTACCGAAGCTGCCGATGATCTGCGGGATCATCATGTGATACCAGTTTGCCGCGCCCGTCACGGGAGAATAAATATCCTGATTTCCCGTATACCCGATTCCCTGCCCGAACACGGGATTCGAAAGAAAATCACGGAAGGAAGCTAAGATCAGATGATAGCGCGGCTCGTCTGTCAGAATGTGATCCGTATTCTTCGTAAGCTTCTGATACAACTGCCAAAGAACGTTCAAGAAATCCGGATTCATTGCCACGATCAGAGCGCCGACCAGAAGCAGGATCAAAAGAATATTCCGTAAACGCTTATCATAGCACATCACAAAGGCAATACAAAGCAAAAGCTCGATAGCGCCCATCAGAATGCCGCCGCGTGACATCGTAGCAACGATCGTAAGGTAAAACAAAAAACCCGAAAGAATATGAAAACGTGAGCGTGTCAGAGCAAAATAAAAGGGGGCGGGCATGAAGAACATCATCATCGTCGAGAGGTTGTTCGACCACTGGATCTGAATGCCGACTTCCTGTATCAATTCATAATCCAGATAGAAGTACGAAACCATCATGAACACACCGAAATAGCCCGCGATGTAAAAGAGCGCGAAAATACGTTCCACAAGCGAATACCGATCGGAGGGCTGAAACTCCCGTTTCAGAAGGAAGTAAGCACCCACCATGCCGATACCGAGACCGCCGATATAAAACAGCGAGGTCGGTGAAAAATAGTCCTTGAAGGGGAGCGTAAACCAGCCGCCCAGCGTCACGGCGATCGCCACCGCCGCCACACCAAAAAAACTCTCTCCGCGGCGAAAAGGAGCCTTGTGCATCAGAAGATGATAGACAAGCGCGCCGATCGGGATCACCGCAAGGGGTGCGAAGACGATAAAGGTGCTGAAGCTGTCATAACACTTCAGAACGAACATGCACGTCAGCAGAAACGGAAGCGTGGTTACGGTCACGTCATCACAGAAAACAAGAAGAAGGGACATCAGAAAGACGAAGATCAGAACGCCCGCCACCTCTGCGCGAAGCATCACGATCGCCATGGCGGCAGCCATCATCAGAAGCGAGAACGGGAGAGAAAGACAAATATCAGAACAACGGTGTCGAAGTGCCTGCATAACAAACTCCTTTCACACAAAACGGTATCCTGATTATACCGCTTTTTTCATCATTTGTCAATTCCATTGGCAAAGAAAACCCACCTCCAACTTCAAAAAACGGTTAAAAAGCAGAACGAAATACGTCAGTACGCACCAGATGACGGAAAACCGTGGGCAGATCTGTCCCAAAACGTGAAAGGGGAGATGGCTGTAATCCCAGATCCCCAAATGAAGCATACGGTTCAGAATGATCCCCGTGGGCAGCTCAAGTGCCGTCACCAGTATGCCGCCGAGAAGCATTTTGACAAGGATCGGCATGCGCCGTTCATCAAAATAATACCAGAACAAAAAGGTCACGCCCGCCAGAAGCCCCATCGCAAAATGCGTGGGAGAGGAGCTGACGTACCGTTTGTATACCGTTTCCAGTGTCAGATACCCGAAAAAACCAAACGAAAAACTGATAAGCGAGGTCATGTGATAACTTACACGCTGATTCATATTGCACCCCATTTTGATAACATTTCCCTTATCATGCCCCGCTTTTCTCTCTTCACACTTGCTTTTCGCCGCTATTTATGGTATGATGAAAAAAAACGAACGGGAGGAACTATGACGCACCGCCGAAAACGCCTCAGACAACTGATACAAGCCGCGATCTCAGCCTCCCTTCTCGCCGTTCTCTCCCCTTGGGTCATCCCGATAGGTCCCGTCGGGATCACGCTTGCCACCCTCGTCATCTTTACCGTCGCGCTCGCCACCCCGCCTACCGTCGCCCTACCCGCGGTAGCGCTCTATCTGGCGCTTGGCGCGATCGGACTTCCCGTCTTCGCGGGCTTCGTCGGCGGAATATCGGCATTCACCTCGGTCACGGGCGGCTTTCTTCTCGCTTATCTCCCCGCCACCGCCATTCTCTCCCTTGCCGGGCGCCTGTCATCACGGCGCGCCGTCACGATCGCCGCTCTCATCCTTGCCGAGATCATAATCTCCGTCTTCGGATGCCTGTGGTATGCCGCCATCTCGGAGCTATCCCTCCAAGCCGCCTTTACCGTCAGCGTTCTTCCCTTTCTCATCCCCGATACACTGAAGATCCTCCTCGCCCTTTCTCTTTCCACCGTCATACAAAAGCGCCTTCCCGCCTCGCCGTGACCGTGATCTTACTTATCAATTTTTCTTTCCCTTTCGGAACGATGCCTTCCCGCACCGTCCCCGAAGGGGAGTTTTTTTGTCCACAGAGAATCCGGAGTCGGCGGATGAGTGGGAAGTGGTCAGTGGTGAGTGGTCAGTGGTGAGTGCTCAGTGGTCAGGGGGCAGGGGGTGGGGTGCTTCAATGTGGGGGTATCCTGAGCGGCTTGTGACAGACAGCGCGAAAAAGGGCGCGCGGGAGAAGGCGGCGGAGGGAGAGGAAACGCCTGCGGTGACAGAAGAGGCGGCTGAGGGCGCAAAAATGACCGATGAGGCGGTCGGCGGCAAGCCATCATTGAGATGATGCGTTCGGCGGGCGGGATCGACAAGGTGACGGTTTCGTCGATTGCGAACATCATGTCGGCAAGAGACGGTCTTCACGTGCGCTTTATGAAGGGACACCGTGCGGAGGGCTCGCACGACGTTCTGAAGAGCGGTGAGCGGTTGATCCTTTTAAATCCCGAAAAGACCGAGGGCAAGTATTGGCGGCGCGATATTCTCTTCCACGAATTGTGGCACGATCTCTCGCGTGACGGCGGCACGAAGGTTCTCACCGAAGAGATCTACCGCCGTTCCCTGTCCGCTTTCCAGCACATGGTGGTCGACCGGTACACGAAGTATTATAACGGCGTTTCGATGTCACAGTTTCTCGACGGCAAAAAATGGACCGAGGAGAACGTGAAGGCGTATTTTGACACCTACACCAAGATCTCGTATGATGAGGTGATGGAGGAGGTTGCCGCGGGTACGGCGGGGCGCGTGATGGGATCAAAAAATTTCATCAAGAATTTCCGCGACGTGTCGATGCTGAGGCGCGTATTCTACGGTATCTCCGATTTCTGCCGCGCAATGGTCAATAAGACGTATATGACCAACGGCGAGGAGACGGCGGGCTTTATGCTGTCCTTCAAGGAGGCGCTTACCTTCAGGCGGCTTTATGAGCTTGCGTATACCAAGGAGCGCTTCCATCTTGACGAGGGTGTCCTTCGCGCGATGGAGGAGATCTTCATGGAACGGGATGAAGGGGACAGCGAAAGGGCGAGAACGAAGAAGAGCTTGTCGCTGGATGGCGTAATCACCGCTGAAATGTCCGACACCGAACGCACGGCAATTCTCAACAAAAAAAGCATCGTCGCCCCCATATATGAAGGGCAAGCTGATGCTGCAATCAGTCGCGAAGAAAGTGCTTTAAAACATTACAAAATTGGTATTGTGAAAGCCGCGCTTGAAAAACTTGCGGAAGAATTTGGAGTAATCAATCAAACAATAAACATTGAAGATGTCAATGTAAGGGTTACTCTGTCAAAGAGAAATATCGGAGAGAGTCTTTCCAAAGAAGCAGATCCTGTTCAAATGGCAAAGCTTCTTCCTGTTTTGAAAGACGCCGTAGAGAATTCTGTAGGTATCGAAAGGCACGATAATCGATACTACTTTGACACTGACACAGTATATTTTGAGAATCTTCTCGGCGGATTTGTTGACGGAGATAGTCTTGTTCCGGTACGATTTGGCTTGAAACACAGCGTTACAGGCAAGGCAACGCTTTACGTCGTTGTCGATCAAAACGCTATTTCAAGAAAAGAAATCGAAGAAAATAAAAAGACCGAGGTCTTAACTACAACCGCTCCACTAAAAGCGGATTCGTCTGCAGCTCGCTCGGTCATATATAGTATATCACAGATTATTCCGTTTGTCAATAGCAAAGATGTATTAAGATACATACCCGATGATATGTTATCTGAGGAGCAAAGGAAAACCAAATGGAAAGGGATTGCAGAAACAGTCGAAAAAACAAGTGAAAAGAACGACAACAAGTATGCAAAGTATCTTTCCGCTGGAAACATTTATGCCGCCAGACAAATGATTATCGCCGCAGCCAAGGCGAACGGCTATACCATTAAAGTATATCACGGATCGAATGCTGAGTTTACTGTATTTGATATTACAAAATCCAGAAGCTGGGATGGAACGCCCGATTATGACTTGCCGGGCTTCTACTTCTCCGAAAGTACAGATGAAAGCGGTGGTTACGGCGATACCGTCAAAGAGTATTACATCAAGATTGAAAAGCCATACGAAGGCAGTCTTTACCGTCTTGCAAAAGAAAAGGGCAGTTACAGAAAGGCGTATGAGTATCTGATCGCAGAAGGCTACGACGGCTATATTGACACCGAGATGGGTGAGGGCTTCACCGAGTATATCGTGCTGAAGCCTGAAAATATCAAATCTACCGATGTGATTACATATGATGATCAGGATCGCATTGTTCCGATTTCGAAAAGATTCGACAATTCCAACCCCGACACGCGCTATTCCCTTTCTCTCGATGCCGATATTCCTCCTCTCTCCGCAGCGGAGGTGGAGGAGAATGCGAATCGGGTGTCCTGGGGCTTTAGCTGGACGGACGATAAGCTTCTTTCGAATATCCGGAAAGTGCAGAAGTATTTCCGTGAGCGGTATCCCGATCACATGGTGGAATTTGAGCTTAACAACAAGAAAAAGCGCATTGTGATCGTGGCAATCCGTCCGATGCGCGAGGCAAGGATGTCAAAGGGGTTTGCTGTGCCGCTTGCCGAGAACGATGCGTATCACGGGGAGCTTACGGCGCTCTTCCGCTCGATCGGGATCTCGGATGATAGGATCTCCGAGCATATCTCGGTCTTTGAAACCGAGGAGGAGAAAAACGAGACCATCGAGAGGGCGAAGAAGAACAATGAGGGCAGACGGCTGAAGGTGTATCACAAGCAAGAGGTTGCAAAGAGCATCGAGGGCGTGCTTTCGAACGTGCTGTCTCCCATTGTCGGTCCATCGAAGCTTATGGGCAAGAAGAAGCGCGCACTCATCACACGTCTTTGGCAAGAATTGAACCGCGCCAAGGCATCCGAGCGCGAGAAGCTTGCCGAGCGCTTTGCCGAGGAGCTGATCGTATCGACGGTATATGACGATTACGAGGTCAATGCCGAATACGAGCAGATGCTGGTTGACGGCACGGTGGAAAGCTATGAAATGCTGAACGAATACCGCAAAAAGCTTGATGTTTCCGCTGTGATCGAGGACGCAAAAGGCAGCATTGGTGTAGAAAAAGTGAACGTACTTCGCAAACGGTGGGGCGCGGGCAAAGACGGAATCAGTCCAAGACAAGCTTTTGACGAATTGCAAGCACAAGGATTTCTCGTTGATCTTGAAACTGCAAACAACGAGGCAGATATTCTCATTGCTCTCAATGAAGAATACGAGCGGCTGAAGGAACGCACTTCGATGCGCCGTGAGCTTCTTCCCCTTGCCGCGATGTCGGAAGAGAGGCTTTCTTCCATCAAAAACGAGCTGAAGACTTCCCTTCTCGCCTTCTTTACCGAGGGTGGCAAGGACACGAAGTACGGCAAGCTTGCAAGACGGTATCAGGAGCAAGGAAAATACTATATTGAGACATGATCAAGTTACTTAGCCGGGACGAAAACAGAATTAACCCCTTTTTCTTCTCGTGCTATTCATGAAAACACCTTTTTTCGTAAAAGCCTGCAAAGATACCCCCTGACACCCGCCTTTTGTGAAAGCCTACAAAGATGCTCATCGTTTTTTGTAGAATTAATAAAATTTTTTTGATTTTTTTCAAAAAACATATTGACAAACTCTTTTTCGTGTGCTACAATACATAGGCTTGATTGAGAGTAACTCAATTTCAGCATCTGGGTGTGGCGCAGTTGGTAGCGCGCTACCTTGGGGTGGTAGAGGTCGCACGTTCAAGTCGTGTCACTCAGACCAGATAAAGCCTTGAAAACACTACGTTTTCAAGGCTTTATTTTTTGCTTGTTACGCAGTTTTTGAAGGGGTGTTACGCAATTTGCTACGCAGATTGTGTACAATTAGGATGAATAACACCGAAATGAGGTATAAATATGACCAAACAACACACTATTTCAAGCATAGAGGAATATATAGAGATTGTTTGCAAGCAACACAGTCAAATTTATGATGAGAATTATTCGTACTATCCAACAGCACCTGTTTTGTTATTCAGAGGACAATCAAATAAAAACTATTCTCTGCTTCCTTCTATATGCCGTGGCCGTAAATACTCAAATGAGTTTTCGCTTTTTAATGAAGAAAGAAATCTAATTGAATTGGCAAAGTATCGTCTTCCTGATATATTTCATAACAGCTTGTCTCCTATTGAATTACTCGCCCTACTACAGCACCACGGTATCCCCACTCGATTGCTTGATGTTACCGAAAACGCCTTAGTTGGACTATACTTTGCTTGTAACCAAAGCAATGACACGGACGGCGAAGTAATTGTATTTCCAAGCGACGATGATGATATTGCGCCCTATCCGTTTCTTAATGCAATCGCGGATACATATCGCCTTATCAATGACAATTGCCATGATCTGAGGTTTTTCTTTGAAGGAATGAGAAACCAACCATATTTCAGAGAATACAAAGGTTGGGAATATGTCTTTGCTGATTTTTCTGAATGGTACGAAAGTTGGATTTCAACCGATCCCGATAGAATCTATTTTGTCCACGCTCCAATCAGAAGCACTCGCCAACAAATGCAACAGGGACGATATATATTATTCCCCAATCGCATTATTACGACAAAATCGAAAAAGGAATACAAAGCTTTTGATATGATTATAGATGAAATTCCCAAGGATCATCCGGGTATCGCATTACGGATAATCATACCAAAAGAAATAAAGCAACAACTATTGATTGATTTGGCTGTTTTGGGTATACGAGAAGACACTTTATTCTGCGATAACGTAGACGTCGTATGCAAAGGAATTACAGAAAAATTCACAAGAAAATATCAGTGAAATTATATGTAAAGAATGGCTTGTAATACAAAGCATATTTTTTCATCTAATAATAACAAAATCCTTAGCTTGTAAGCCGGTCATCTGACCATCAAACATCGCGCTTTACGCTGTTTTTTACTCCTTTTGCTTGACTTTTACAGATTTTGTAGTATACTATCAATTGTAGATGGTCGCGCTGCCGTAACAAGTTACGGAAACGTCGTACGAACGACTGTGACGAAAGGGCAAGATTTTACCAACTATCTACTTTTTCTTTTTGACAGGATAGTCACCTCATACACAAAAACACCTTGAAAACCTACGTTTTCAAGGTGTTTTTTTCAAGCATTTCTGATTAGCAAAGCATCGGATTATCGAAACACTTTATAGCGGTTTCAATACTTGTATCGCTTTTCCACTCTTGAAGCGATGCTTTTGTTGAATTATAGATTTTGTTATCCGGGGCAAAAAGTGGCTGTGACCACCAATTTTTCTTTTCATCAACCATCCAAATTGCTATTGGAGCGCTGATTGGACTAGAAATAACCATATCTTCTCTTGAATAACAAACTTTCACCTTGATAATTTGCTGCGGTTTGATCGTTTTTTCAAGGATAACCGAATAATTAAGCAGATTGTTTTCATAACACATCACATTTTCTTCGTTAAGGACATCAAATAAAGCGGTGTTCTTGGGAAGATTGGTTGAAAAATAAATATGATCTATTTCGGTGTGTCCCGTATTGCGAAGAGTATATTCTACGTAAACCCAATTTTCGGGTTTGACGATAGATTCATCGTAGTAGAACATAGCTCGTCCTTCATTTTTGTATTCTTTTATACTGCAGAGAAGGATAGAGGCATCTGTTTTCTTTTGTGGGGAATACTTGGTGAGTTTCTTATACCCCATAATTTCGAGACGGGGTCTGTTCTCGAATAATTGTTCTTCTTTTTCTTTCTGTCGTTTGAGTTCTTCTTGGAGCGCCTTTTTGTTCTCGTGGCGAATTGT
>JAFVYN010000098.1 GCA_017508605.1 Clostridia bacterium | reverse complement strand
CGAATTGACGATTGACTATTCTGTTTTGGATATACAATCTCCATATCCGTTATTGTTTTTCTTTGCTTTTAGAGGTCTAATTATCTAAACGGATCCGAAACAAAAAGGAATGAGGAGATTTCATATGACTATAGGAAAAAACATTGCAGATTTAAGAAAAAACAGTGGGATGACACAGGAACAACTCGCCGAGACGCTTGGTGTATCTTCCCAAACGATTTCCAAGTGGGAAAACGAAGTAACAATGCCCGACATTATGCTTCTTCCTGTGATTGCAGGTTGTTTTGATATAACAGTTGATGAATTATACCACGGCATAAAATCAAAGAAAAAGCAAAACGCTGTTGATTACGATGAAATTCCCGAAATGCTATACGATTCTTTGATTGATCTTACGCAACGCGGTTGGGTGGACACGGTAGAGGGAAAAGATATTGAGACAGAAAAAGAGAAAATGAAATCTTATCTTGCAGAAAACCGACAAGTTAAAACAGCAACTTTTTCAAACAAAAGAGGAGCCGTGATCGCCACGTCAGAAATCGGTCTGCTACACAGAGGAAAAGCAAATGCTGATCAACTCGTTCAAGAAGGAATAGGTCGCGTGCTCGACGTTCTGTCAAATACCGCTGTGAGACGTGTTTTTGCTTATGAAATGGATAACATGAATAAGCCTATTACAGCACCGTATGTTGCAAAAAAATGTGATATTTCTCCCGATGAAGCTGCCGAGGCTCTTGAACTGTTAACAGAAATTCATGTTAATCACCTTACCGAAGTTATGCTTGATGAAAACAATTCCGTACGCATGTATGCGCTTAACTCCGACGAATGTATTATGTATGTATTGATGATCTTGAAAACCGCAAGGTTAATTGACGAAAACGAACAGCATTATTTTAATTATCGAGGCTCATATAATAATCTTTGGATACAGTAGAAATTTGTCTTCTTTGCTTTCTGCGTATCAAAAAGCCACCACAAAAAACGTGGTGGCTAAATTCAATTTTACCGCTATTTTTGCAGACGCTCCGGTCTACACTTTTTTTGAAAATGTGCATGCCGTTGGCTTGCTTTTTTGTATTTTTAAGAGAACGGATACCCTAATTTGTAAACAATTTGTTAACATCACAAAAATTGTGTCACTTTTTCAAAAAAATAACGTCTATATAAGTGAAGGGGTCGCCTCGTTCACCACCGACCGCGCGACGCAAGCGCCCCTTACAAAAAAGAGAAAGGAACACAAAAGCATGAAAAAAGTCACCTTATCCGTCACAGCAGTACTATTATGCCTTGTTATGATCGTCACTGCGCCCCCGTCAATTTGAACGCTCTTGCTCAAATTGATTCCTTGAGTAACCTCGACCTCATTATTTTCACAGGATGCAGTACCGCGGGAAGTGTAGACAGTGGGCTGAACCTGACCGAAACCGCTACTCAAAAAGGAGCAACCGCTGCAGTAGGGTTTACTGAACCAATTTGCGATATTCATCGTAACTTGGATCCTGAATATGAATCATATTTTTACAAATATTATAATTATATATTCTCAAGACTCTCTTCCGGATTATCACTACATGAGGCGTGTCAGGATTTGGAAGATTTAAGTGGTAATTTTGTTTCTTGCCATATTAGTTATAAAGCTGGCTCAACTGAATTTTATCTTTCCAATTAATATTTTCTATAACAGGAGGTCTATTATGAAAATTTTTATATCTATTCTTCTCAGTCTTATTCTCGTTTTGTCATTTGCATCATGTTCAAGCACGCCAATCGTTCTCCACGATCTCACCGTAAGCGAATTAAGCGAATCTGTGGATTCTCATTCAACGAACGCCGACAATTATCAATTCAAAACCAAGTATTACATGAATTATATGGATAAAAATAGTACTAAAGTTTTTGATGTATTCGGTGAAAAAAGCTCCACCACGTATCTGGCAACGGTATCCAAAGTGGGATGGGATTATTCGAAAACCTTATACGTTTCTGATGATGGTTCCTATTCGATTGCCATTCATTCACAAAACAAAACGATTACCGCCATTAAATCTCGTCAATGGCTTGGAGAAATTACACATTCATCAAAAGAATTAACCACAGAAGAAGAGTTTGTCTCATACGCTCGTTCCCTGGCATCCAAATTTATCAATGTGGACGATTTTGCATTCAGACTTAAATATAAAGAAGCTCCCAAGTCGGGACACCAACCATCTTATAAGGGAGATGAATATATATTTATTAAGCAGCTTGCAGGATATGACACAGCAGAGCGCCTGACTGTTTCAATCTATCCAAACGGTGGTGTCGGCAAAATCGAATACGAAGCTGTCGATCAATTTGAAGATTTCAAAGCGTTGGATGACGATCCCGATTTCAAAACCGTGATGGAAGAGGCGCTTGAAAAAGCAAGAATCAAGACTTTATTGCAGGGTAAGGGAACCTATGAATCGGAAAAAATTGAGTATTATCTCATCAATGATGCCGGCACACTTCTTCTCCACTACACACAAACAGGAACGTATACACCCAACGTAGAGGAGTACCAGCAAGCACCGTATTATGATCAGCCCTACACCTATCAGAAAAGCGTTATCATTCCTGTCGCCGAGCTTTCATGATCTTCTGCACTTCATAACGTAAAAACTGCCGCAAATGAATCCGTCATTTGCGGCAGTTTTCTGTCATTGTTCAATCTGTTACCCCGCAGGCATAAGCAGCTCGCTTGCAAGTGTAGAAATATCCCGTTCCATCTGTGCAACACGGGAAGGAACGTCAGTCATATCCGTGGCATACGCCGTTATCAGAGCATTGACCTTCTCTTCCGCATCGGCAGAGAGAGCCTGTAAGACCTCAAGTGCGCAAAGCTTACGGTAGCTTTCGATCAGGATCTGAAAGCGCACCGAAGACTGCACCGTCATCACCTCGTCACTCAGGCGGTCGGGGTAGATCAGACTTTCGTCACCCGCGACGAATTTCCAATGATATGTATCGACCAAGGGCTGATCGGTAAAGGCGTCAAGCGCCCAACGGAGATATCCGTTGGCGCCCTTTTGATACAGTCGGTAAAAGAAATCGGGCGTATCGTAAGGCTCGTTTGTCAAAGCACCCGCTGTAGCGCCGCAGGTATAAAAGGTCGTACTTAAACCCAGGTCCGCACGGTGCTGAACGATCGCCCCCATATTCGGCTGATTGAATTGTGAGGACGAAACCGACAGATCGTCAAACTGATCAAAATACCGTTCCGCGTGAAGACGGTTGACCGCCATCGCCATCTTGAAGCATTTTCCCTCTTCATCAGTCACGCTTATATGTTTCTTATATGTATTGTAACACCTCGGAAAAAGCCTGTCAATAAGGATTTCTTGCGCTAAACTCCGATTTTAACGAAAAAGCAAAACCGTCCTCTTTGGAAGGACGGTTTTATTTAGGATTATTTCATTCTCGATTCCGCTTTCAACTCTTTCACGAGGATCTTGACAACGCCGTTTGCACAGCTTTCGATCTCACCCGAGGTAAGCGTCTTATCGTTTGCGCCGATCGTCAGACGAACGGTAACGCTCTTCTTACCCGCGGGTACCTGAGCGCCCTTGTATTCGTCAACAAAGGCAACATCCTTGAGATAGCTCTGATTGTTTTTCTTCTTCAGTGCCGTCGCGCGGATCTGTTCCCACTTGATATCGGTATCAAAGAGGAGCGATACGTCATATTCGATGGTCGGATATTCGGCAAGATGGCTGAAAACGTTGGTTCTCGACTTGAAGGGCTTCAGGGCATCGGTATTGATCTCAAAGAGAACGGTCGCGAGATTCTTGATACCCGAAGCGAGAGACGCCTTCTTCGAAAGGAGCGCAAGATCACCGATCTTCGTATCACCAAGATAGATATTGAGCCATACCGTCTCGTCTGCCCACACGGGCTTTTCCTCACGCTTGAAGGTGAAGCCTTCCATATGGGTGAAGCGGGACATATTCTCGATCACACCCTTGGCGGTCAGATACAGATCCTTCATCTTGTCGGAAGGAGCGGCAAACGCGCCCGCGATATGTCTTTCCTGCGTAGGAAGAAGCTCCTTTTCATCATACTTCGACTGATAATTCTCATTGCGGAAGATCTGCGCTTCCTCAAAGATCGAAAACTCAGTATAATAACGCTCATTCTTCACAACCGCGCGGCAAAGGTTGGGAAGCAGTGACGAACGGATATAGCTTTCAGTGGGCGAAGGCGGTGTGGAAAGCTTCAGAACACCCTCGGTCGATTGCAGGATCGCCGCCACGAATTCATCGCTCATCCAGGGATAGGTGAAGATCTCCTGCATGCCGCAGCGAATCGCGAGATATTCCTTGATCTTTCTCACAAGATCGATATCGAGCTGATTGATCGTACCCTCAAAGCTCGTCACGATGGGGGTAGGCTCGAAATTCTCATAGCCGTACATACGGGCAACCTCTTCCATGATGTCAGCCTTGATGCCAACGTCACCGGTCGAGCGCCAGGTAGGAACAACGATGTGCATATGGGTATCGGTAAAGCTGACCTCAAAGCCAAGAAGACCAAGCTTTTTCGAAACCTCTTCATTGGGAATGCGCTTACCGAGACGGCGGTCAAGCCAGGAAAGCTCTACGTCGATCTCCTTCTTCGTAAGCTTCTTTACATAGCTGTCGGCAAATGCCGTAACCTTCATATCGGGATACAGCGCCTTGAAAAATTCCATCGTCATCGAAAGCGCGAGATCGCATCTCTCGGGATCGACTGCCTTTTCATAACGTGAGGAAGCTTCGGTGCGGTTATCATAACGGAGCGCCGTTCTTCTGACACCCGTCGACTCAAAATTCGCAACCTCAAGGATCACGCTCTCTGTGGTATCATGGATCGAATCCTTCACACCACCCATAACACCCGCAAGCGCAACAGCGCCTTCGCTGTCAGCAATGACGAGATCGTCCTCGGAGAGGGCAAGCTTCTTATCGTTGAGAAGCTGAAGCTCCTCACCCGCCTTCGCGCGGCGGACAATGATCTTGTCGGAAATGTTGTCAGCATCAAAAGCGTGAGTGGGCTGACCGAGTGCGAGCATGACGTAGTTCGTCACGTCCACAAGCGCGTTGATGGGACGCATGCCCACACGCCAGATACGTGTCTGCATCTCAAAAGGCGAGGGCTTGACAGAAAGACCCTCCATCTTCACACCGATATAACGGGGGCAACGGTCAGCATCCTCGATCTCGATCGGGAACGCCTCGACTGCCTCGGGAATATAAGGCTCAAAGATCTTGAGGGGCAGATCGTACAAAGCCGAGATCTCTCTTGCGATACCGTAATGTCCCCAAAGGTCGGGGCGGTTGGTCATCGACTTGTTATCGATTTCAAGGATCACGTCATCAAGATCAAGCGCCTTGGCAAGAGGGGTACCGGGAGCGGCGCCGAACGACGTGATATCCATAATACCGTGATCATCCTCGGTGGGGAACAGATCGTGAAGACCTACCTCAACGGCGGCGCAGATCATACCGTAGCTTGCGACACCGCGAAGCTTGGTATTCTTGATCTCAACAAGATCGCCCTCACCGTGCCAACGGACAAACGAGCCGGGGCAGGCAACAACAACAAGCTGATCGACCTCAAGGTTCGAGCCGCCGCAGACGATATCATGAAGCGTACCGTCACCGGTATCGACCTTGCACACACGGAGCTTATCGGCATTGGGATGGGGATTGACCTCAAGGATCTTACCGACAACGATACCGTCAAAGCGGCGGGCAAGCTCTTCGACGCCCTCGACCTCAACCGTCGACATCGTCAGGTCAAACGCAAGCTGTTTCAAATCAAAATCTTCGGGGATCGCAACGTAGTCGCGGATCCAGTTCAGAGATAATTTCATTCTGTATGCCTCCTATCGATTAGTGGAACTGCTCTAAGAAGCGCAGATCGGTAGAGTGGAACAGGCGCACATCATCTACGCCGTAACGCATCATAACAAGGCGGTCAAGACCGATATTGACATAGAAGCCGGTATATTCATCGGGGTCAAGACCCGCCGCGCGCAGAACGTTAGGATGGGGGGTGCCGCCGGGCATGATCTCGATCCAACCGACGTGCTTACATACGCTGCAGCCCTTACCGCCGCAGACGAGACAGCCCATGTCGATCTCAAAGCCGGGTTCAACAAAGGGGAAGAAGCCCGCGCGCATACGGACGGGAACATCCTTACCGAATACCTTGGAGAGAATGCTCTTGATCATGACCTTGCCTGCCGTAAAGGTGAAATCCTTATCAACAATCAGCGCTTCATACTGGAAGAAGGCTCTTTCATGGCGGGCGTCGGTGGTTTCGTTACGGTATACTCTGCCGGGATAAACGAAGCGGTAGGGTGCCTTGTGCGTCTGCATATAACGGACCGAACCGCCCGTCAGGTGGGGACGGAGACAAAGCTTGTCCTCTGCCTTGCCCGTATCGTGACCCTCGATCCAATAGGTATCCATACTTTCACGCGCGGGATGGTTGGGCGGGAAATTCAGCTTGTCAAAGGCGTAATATTCGCTGGTGATATCGTCCTCCTGGAAGATCTCAAAGCCCATCGAACGGAAAGCATCGTCAAGATCGTAACGCATCTGCGTGATAGGATGAAGACCGCCCGTCATCGGCATCTTACCGGGGAGGGTAAAGTCAAAGTCAGCGGGAACCTCGCTTGCCTTGAGCTTCAGCTCTTCTCTTCTTTCGTCGATCAGTGTGGAAAGCTTGCCCTTGACCTCGTTGACTGCTTTGCCCATTTCAGGACGAAGCTCTGGGGGAAGCTTCGGAAGCTCCTTGAGAAGTCCGGTCAGTGTTCCCTGCTTACCGAGAAGCGCGACCTTGACCTCCTGAAGCTCCGCTTCGGTCTTGGCAGCCAGAATGGCAGCCTCGCCGTCAGCTAAGATCTGTAACAGTTTTTCTTTCATACTATCCTCTTTCTGTATATGAAGTTTAATTTTTTCGTAAAAGAATGTGGCGATACCAAGCTATTAACCGCCTTTGAGATTCCATGATCGGATCTCTTTCGGGCAATAAAAAAGTTGACCCGCCCCATAGGGACGAGTCAAACCCGCGGTACCACCCAAATTCGGAAAGACTCGCTTTCCGCACTTTCACCGCACTCTACCGCCTGCGGCTCGGCTTCCTCTTAGCTCCGCTTTCACGGATTTTCGAAGAAATGCTCCCGCGCTGAAATTCACAAAGCGACTTCAAAGGATGCTTACAGCCCACGGCATCCACTCTCTTGTTGAAGCTTTCGCTTTCCTACTGACACGCGTTCATCACACAGTTATTCACACAAAATGCATTTTAACACAAAGAAACCCTTTTGTCAAGCATTTTCGGGGTACGTTTTCGTAAAAATCCTCATAATTTTAGTGCAATCCCTTCAAAAGTATGACTCATTAGACGTATCCGCCCGCGGTTTCATCCGATCGCGATAAACCATCAATTGAAAACACAGAATATAGCAATCGTTATAAGACAACGCATAAACCGTACCGATTTTATGTTTAGAAAATCAACAATTATAAAACTGACTTTATAACCGATCTAAAACCGAAACGATCTATCATTTTACGCGTCAACTTGAAATAAATATGACCGAAACAGAGCTGTTTCGGTCATATGGAACGGGTTTTCAATTGTTACGATAACGCGCCGACGAGCATGATACCGATCAAAGCACAGATGGCAAAGACAGCAATCGCAAAGCCTACACCGACGAGCAACTTTGCAAAAACGTCTTTTCTACCCTTCATCGTCATAAGGGAAAGCGCGCCGAGACCGCCGCTGATCGCGCCGCCGATCGCGCCGCCCACGACGGGAACGATCTCGCAAAGAGCACGGCTGTTGCCCCAGATCATAATAAGAACGAACGGAAGAATGGCGAGTACGTATTCGTACCACTTGGGTGCGGGGGTAAGCTGAACCGTTTCCGTACCGATCAGAAGCGATGCGGAGGAAAGGAAATTGCCCTTGACGTAAACGGGTACGTTGTTCGTGCCGTCAAACAGCCAGAAGGATTTTTTGTCGCGCGGCATAAGCGCAACGCCGTTGATGGCAAGATTCTTTTTGCCCGTCCAGTAATTCTCATCGTATTCGATGGTACCGAAAACAGGATGCTGAATAATTTGTTTCATAATTGCCTCCCTATGTAACTAATGGATATACTGCCGTCAGTATACCATACGCTCAAGGTATTGTCAAGGATTTTTGAAAAAGATCGTCGCAAAATCGCAAAAAAAGTAAAATTGATTCGTTTTTTCTAGATTAAATCGCGTTTTTGCGAAAGAAGCCACGAAAAGACCTCGGGGGTTTCATAGACCTTTACCCAGATCTCATGTCCCATGTCGGGATATAGGGTGAGCCTTGCGTTGCCGCCCGCTGTATTAACGGCTTCTACCATATCCTTGCTCTCTTGCACGGGAACAAGGGGATCCTCTTCGCCATGATGCGCCCAGACGGGGATCCGACGGACACGGGAGGCATTCCATCGCATACCTCCGCCGCAGATCGGAACAAGTGCCGCCACAAGATACGGTCGGCTCATCGCCAGCTGCCAGGCGGCATAACCGCCCATGCTGACGCCCATCACGTACAAGCGATCTTCATCGCAAAAAGAAGAAGACACAAGCTCCTCTGTCATGCCGAGTACATGTTCCCACTGATCGAACCACGAATTCTCACTGCAAAGCGGTGCTGCCACAATAAAGGGAAAATCCCCGTGTACCGAGATCGTTTCAAAAAAATCGTTCTGCTTCAGGCGGTAAATATTCGTACCCCGACTTCCCGAGCCATGAAAGAACAAGATCACGGGATAATGTTTTCCTTCTTCATAGCCGTCGGGATAGCGCAGAAGATACGCCATATTGTGATAATGTTTCACTTCAAACATACTGTCACCTCAGAATTACGCGCCATGCGTCGGTCAATTTTTCAAGCGAATACACAGCATTGGCGGGCGAAGTCGAGGGAAGCACCGTCGCTTCGATCCCAAGGGCGTCTTTCAGATACGTTTCATAATACCTCGCCGCCGTTTTCCCGTTTACGAAGATCCGCTCGATCGGTGCCTGTTGCATCAGCCACGCGATATCGTTCACGCGAACGTTTTTGATCGAGCTGTCTGCACTGCCCGTGATCTCGCAGGAAGCAATGACATCCCAGAGCGCAATGCCCGACGATAACAAAAGCTCCCGTTTTTCCTGTACCGTTATCGGAAGTTCTTTGTGAAACAAGGAAGCCAGCACCTTGAAAAATCGGTTCTGCGGGTGTCCGTAATAAAACCCCACCTCACGGGATCGCACCGAGGGAAAACTGCCGAGGATCAGGGTGTGACAGTGACCGTCAAAGACAGGCTCAAGAGGATGTGCCACCATGTCAGAAGCCCCGTTTCTTGAGATCGTTCACAAGTCCGACGTAAAACTCCCTCACGTCAAATTCGGGAATATTCTCACGGTTCAGATCGATGATATCGCCGTGTGAAATACCACGGTCGCCCTTGACGGTCAGAAGCTGATACCGTTCACCGAACGCAAAGGATTCCTCCCCGACAAGCCCATCGTTTCTGCCGTCAAAACGCTCTACGAGGTGATACGAATAATTCAGGGGAAACGCACCGCCCTGCGCGCGGTTGACGATCGAGCCGATACTCTGACAAAACACGCCGTCGGGCTGTGTAAACTCCGCGTCGTAGCGAAGACAAGCCTCTTTCGTCAGATCTTGTGCCGCCGCGATAAAATCGGGGTCAGTATCTCCGAGACAGCGAAGCGCCGTATTATACGCAGATGATACCTTATTTTTAAAGGCCTCGGGCGCAACGTTCAGAAGATGGTCGGCAAAAAGACAGCCGCGGTGGGGCGTATTCACCGTTGTCAAGGACGCCACGAGCGGTGCGACGCCCTCTCTATGTAGCGCACAGCGGCAGTCAAGACCGCCCTTGGAGTGCGCAATGATATTCACCTTGTCACATCCCGTCTCACGAACGATCGTACGAATGCGCTCGGCAAGCTCCTTGGCGCTTTCAGCGATCGGCCTTGCCGACTGATGCTCGCCGTAAAAGACAGTCGCGCCGTTACGGACAAGCTCGGACGGAACTCTGCCCCAGTAGTTAAAATATCTCAGATCACGGAACATGAAGCCGTGAACCAGAAGAATCGGATATTTCGTTTGGCAAAGAGCATCCTTCTCCCTTTTCGCGTTCAAGCGGTCTTTTTCCTGTTCAAAGAGAAGCTCTTTTTGGACCGTGCGGAGGATCAGAAACAGAACGACAAGATTGGCGATCGGCACAAGACCGCATACGATCCCGATCAGACGAAGCTCCACACCGAGCTGATAGGACGTGAGATAGACCGAAATGATCCCCACCCAGAATGCCGCGGCAAGGGTAAGCACCGCGACAAGAATGCTGAAGAGTGCCGTTTTCGTCTCGCCCTTCCCTATCATATGAATCAATACCACGATCTCATACGGTACCGTCAGAATAGTGGCACAGAGAAATGACGTGAGCAAAAAAGCACCGTGACGGAGGATCCGCATCCGACGGCGGTAAAGCCCGGTGCGAAACAGCCCGACACCGACAAGAACCCACATAAGCAAGGGCACTGCCAAAATCAGCACCTCTGGATGCGCGGCGTACAGTATGAACGCATTCGAAAGGAGCGCGAGCAGAACACCCGCAAGAACGCTTTCCCAATTCAGCAACCGTTTCATCATTTCACTTCCTTTGGATTTTGTGATTCACTGTCGGCATTGTAGCACAAAACTTCCGCTTTGTCAAGGTCACTCCACCGTCACGGATTTCGCGAGATTACGGGGCATATCAATATCGCACCCGAGAAGACGAGCCGTGTGATAGGCAAACAGCTGTAAAGGGATCACCTCGCCGAGCGGAAAAAACAGCTCTTCGAAGTAAGGAAGACCGATCACGGCATCCGCCTTGTCAAAGAGATGCCGATCTTCATGTTTCACAATCGCGATCACATCAGCGCCCCGTGCTTTCACCTCGGCGATCGTGGAAAGCATTCTGTCGCGGGTCGGAGAATGACAGGCGAGAGCCAAAACGACTTCTCTGCCCTCGATCAGCGCGATCGAGCCGTGCTTCAGCTCTCCCGCGGCAAAGCCGTAAGCATGGCGGTAAGCGATCTCCCGAAGCTTCAGCGCACCCTCCAGCGCCAGTGAATATTCAAACTGTCTGCCAATATAGAAAAACGCGTTCCGTCCGTGGTAGCGCTCGGCAAGTCGCTGAATATCAAGATCAAGCGAAAGCGCCGCAGAAATGAAATTTTCGGCATCACGAAGACTCGTGAGAAGCCCTGCCACTCTGTCCCGAGCCACAACACCCCGAATTTTCCCCACAAAGAGCGTAAAAAGGTAAAGTGCCGCAAGCTGTGACGTAAAGCCCTTCGTGGTCGCCACCGCGATTTCGGGGCTGGCAAGGGTATACAAAGCATAGTCAGACTCTTTGGCAAGCGTACTGTTTTCACAGTTCACGATTGCCACCGTAAACGCCCCTCTCCTTTTCGCCTCACGTACCGCCATCAGGGTGTCAGCCGTCTCACCCGACTGCGAGATCGCAAGGCAGACAGTCTTTTTATCAATGAGAAGCGGACCTTGGTGAAATTCGCCGGCAAGCTCGACTGTAATCGGAATCCCCAAAAGCGTTCTCATAGCGTAGGCGGCGCAGTGACCCGCGTAATACGCCGATCCGCAAGCAACGATCACGACTTGCGAAGCCACCGAAAGCCTTTCGCAAAGCTCACGGTTCTTTTCCCATATCAAGCACCCGCCGTGAAGACAGCCTCGTACTGTGCGATCCACCGCCTCTCCCTCTTCTGCGATCTCCTTTCGCATATAATGAGAATACCCGCCGCGCTCGGTTTGGCGTGACGTCAGTGTCAGCCGCTCTTCTCTTTTACAAACGGCACGACCCGATCGGTCAAATACCGTAATCTTCTCCGCAGTCAGACGCGCGCATTCGCCGTCCTCAAGACCGATCACCCGCGCGGTGTATGGGAGCAGTGCCGTCACGTCGGAGGCAAAAAAGGTCTCGCCCTCCGCTATCCCTATCAGAAGCGGGCTTCGGTGTCTTGCGAGAAAGACCTCTCCCGACCCTCGCCGAAGGATGCCAAGAGCATATGAGCCTTCAAGACGGGAAAGCACGCTGAAAACTGCCGAAAGACCGTCACCTCGGTCATAATACTCTAAAAGATGCGCCACAACCTCGCTGTCGGTCTCACTGACACTGTGATAGCCGTAACGGGAAAGCTCATCACGAAGGGATGCGGCGTTTTCGATAATACCGTTGTGAACGATGGCGTAAAGCCCGCCACGGCTGATGTGCGGATGGGCATTGACCTCGCTCGGCGCACCGTGGGTCGCCCATCTGGTGTGCGCGATCCCGCACTTACCCGAAAGAAGCCCGCCGCCTTCACATTTCTCATAAAGCGCCCTGACCTTTCCCACACTTTTCACTACCGAGATTCCGACCTTCTCATCGGCTACCGCGATCCCCGCCGAATCATAACCGCGGTATTCAAGACGGGAAAGTCCCGAGAGCAAGATTGGAGCCGCCTCTCTGTTTCCGATATATCCGATAATGCCGCACATCGTATCAACCCCCTTTTAATAAAAGTTTACCCCAAGCTTCCAAAATCATACCGTAAACGCCATCCTCCACCGGATTACCACCGATCAGCCACCCGGATCTTCAAACGAATGCGTTTTCTCTCAACAAAAGCTCCTTTTTTCCCTTTTCCTCCTCTTTCATCCCCAAACGCAAAAAACTGTCTCAAACGCGAATCGCGTTTGAGACAGTCCCGTTATCCGACGCCGCTCAGTACGGCGTTTCAAGACCGTGTTCTTCAAAGAAGGCAGTCGTTTTCTCAAAGCCAAAGGACATGATCTCCTCGATGTATCCATAATCGCCGCCCGGCAAATGAAAGCCGTAGTCGATCCCGCTTCCGAACTGCGAGATCTCCTCAAGAGAAAAGGACACGTCGCCGCTTCCGACCGCAAGAGAGTTGACCTGATATGTCGCGCACTGTCGCATCGCTTCATACGTTTCCTCGCTGCCGATAAAATAATTCACGTCGGCAAGCTTCAGTTCATAGACCATGTCCTCGTAATGATAGGAGCAGGAATACCCGTAAGACACGATCTTGCCTTCGCAAAGATCGGAGCGGTGCCGTTCAAAGACAAGCTTATAGTAGCTGTCATGATCGCGATAGATCTTCCGAAGACGGATGAAGGTCTCGGAGAATTCATCCTTGTGATAATAGATCTCGATCATGTCGCCCTGAAGCGCCTGAGAGCCGTCGGGATAGTAGACATCGCTTTCCTGCCCGATCTCTTCGAGCAAGCGATCCACCGCGCTCCAATCGTATCGCTCTTCACGAAAAGCAAGGATCAGAACAAGCGTGACCGTCAGAACAAGAACCGTACAGATCGCCGAGAGTAAGATCACCGTTTTCGAAAGCTTTCGGATCGTGCGGTTTTTCGAAACCGACACTTCTTCTGCCTCGGAGGAAAGCGGCAGCTCGTTCTCACCGATCTCAAAAAAACCGAGCAGCGCGCGATAGGATTCCTCGCTCGGGATCCCAAGCCCGTTTTCCCATTTGGCAATTGCGCTGCGGCTGATAAATACAGAATCGGCAAGCTGCTGTTGTGTCAGATGCCGCTCTGTTCTCAATGCCTTGAGTCTGTCTTTGAATTCCATAAGCGTCTCCTTTGCCCTGTGTTCAGAAAAAGTATAGCAGACACTCTCAAAAAAGTCAAATAATTCGCTGTTACTTTTCGGAAAACCGCTGTTACTTTCAAAAAACGAATGATTTTCTACCGCAAAACGCCGCGTCACGGATCACCGCGTTTTCGGTGTCTTCTCCACCGTACCGCCACCGATATACCACGCTACCCTCCAACTCTCCTGTTTTTTGCGAATCGACAGATCCCATTCTTCATCCGCGCTCCATTTTCATCCCGGAAAGAAGACAAAACGTTTATAAAAATAATTCTTGACAAATTCCCTTTTCTGTGCTACAATCAAATCGCACGGAGGCATAGCTCAGCTGGTTAGAGCGTTCGGTTCACATCCGAGAGGTCGCGGGTTCGAGTCCCTCTGTCTCCACCAACAAAAACAGAACATTTGTCTACCGACAAATGTTCTGTTTTTGTTTATCCAAGCCGCAGGCAGCAAGCCTTCGGCTTGGCATATCATCAGCCCCTGCGGGGCTGGATATCATCACGGCAACGCCGTGTATCTCATCACGCGCCAGCGTGCATCTCCCTGCGGCTTGATGATATACAATGCTCCGCATTGATGATATACAATTTCTGCGAAATTGATATAATACACCGCCGAGGGCAGATTTGCCTTCGGCGGTGTGTTTTAGAGTTCGGTATGAGGGGCGAAGGTGCCTGCGACTTTGAGGCTGGCGCAGACTTCGGAAAGCTCTGCGAGCATCTTTT
>JAFVYN010000097.1 GCA_017508605.1 Clostridia bacterium | reverse complement strand
ATCGATAAGGCGTGTCTTGCGTTCTTGTCCCGCAAGCGTAATTTCGGCGGTATTCAGGAGAATGCCGAGTGAGTTTTTAGCGGGCGTTTGCTTCGGCACTTGCTCATTTCAGCATAAGGAAGGGATCCTTTTATGAAAACACGTATCATCACCGCCATAATTGCGGTGGCAATTTTTGTTCCGTTTTGTATTTTTTCCCATGAGCCTGCCTTTCTTTTCGTTGCCTTCGCGGCAGTGATCGCAACGGTGGGCGCTTACGAGATCCTCAAATGTGTCTCCTTACACAAGAATATTCCGGTTTCGATCCTGACATACGCGCTGACGCTTGCCACGACCTCTCTGACCCGTGTGATCGCAAGCACCGAGCGTTATTTTCTGATCGTTTCCTTTTTATATTTTACCTATCTCTTTTTCATTTTTGTGGCGGCAACCTTCTCTCACGGCAAGATCAGAATCGTGGACGCCGCTGTTTCTGCCATGATGACGGTTTACGTCAGCTTTTCGCTTTCCTCAGTCGTCCTGCTTCGCGATCTTTCGGTTGAGGGCGGCACACGCGGATCTCTCGGCGCTTCTCTTTACTTACTTGCCTTTCTGTTTGCCTGGGTCCCCGATACGGGCGGTTATTTCTTCGGCAGATTTTTCGGCAAGCGTAAGCTTATTCCCGACGTTTCTCCCAAGAAGACGGTTGCAGGCTTTGTAGGCGGTATTGCTTCGGCTGTTGTTGTTGCGCTGATCTACGGTCTTGTGATCGGCGTCAAGGGTTGGGTATCCTACCTCGTCCTTTCGGTCATGGCACTGCTTTGCGCCATGGTGTCGGTCTGTGGCGACCTTCTCGCTTCACTTGTCAAGCGTCATTACAGCATTAAGGACTACGGCTTTGTCTTCCCCGGACACGGCGGTGTGATGGACCGTTTTGATTCGGTGATCGCGGTCGCTCCCGTTCTCTTTATGCTTTCGTATATTGCCAATGCCTTCTCTCTGCTTTCGGGTTTTATGATCTGATCGGGTGGGAATGATGAAAAAGCTTTTACTTCTCGGCTCGTCCGGTTCGATCGGTACGCAGGCGCTTGACGTGTGCGAACGCTACGGGGTACCGGTCGGGGGACTGTCGGTTCACCAAAATACCGCGCTTCTTGAAGAAGAGGTGCGTCGGTTTTCACCCGAATTTGCGGTAGTTGTCAACGAAACATCATATCGGGATGCTAAACTGCGTCTGAAAGACACAAACGTCAAGCTCTTGTCGGGCAAAGAGGGAATCGGCGAAATGATCGCTCTCTCCGATGCCGACACGGTGCTGAACGCCATCGTCGGCGAGGCGGGTCTTCGCCCCACCGTTTGGACGCTGGCGCACAAAAAACGTCTCGCGCTGGCAAACAAGGAATCGCTTGTTTGCGCGGGTGAGATCGTGATGAAGATGGCAAAAGACAACGGCGAAGAGATCATGCCGGTTGATTCCGAGCATGCCGCTATTCACGAATGTCTCCGCGCGGGTGAAAAGCATGAGGTGGAAGAGCTGATCGTGACTGCCTCGGGCGGTCCTTTCTTCGGCTATACGAAGGAGGCGATGCGCTCGGTGACACGCGAAATGGCACTTTCTCACCCCACCTGGAAGATGGGGCAGAAGATCACGGTCGACTCGGCGACCCTCATGAACAAGGGCTTTGAGCTGATCGAGGCGGCGCATCTTTTTTCTCTGCCGATGGAAAGGATCACGCCCATCATTCACCGTGAAAGCATCATTCACTCGATGGTTCGCTTTTGTGACGGCTCGATCATCGGGCAGATGGGAAATCCCGATATGCGGCATCCGATCGCCTACGCGCTCTTTTATCCTGAACGCCGCGCGGTGGGAACGAGGCCCCTTGATTTTTCAGCACTCGGCAAGATGACCTTTTACGCGCCCGATTACGAGGCGTTTCCGCTTCTTTCTCTCGCAAAGGAAGCGTTTACTGCGGGAGGCGTTTCTCCCGCTGTTCTCAATGCCGCCAATGAAGAGGCGGTATGGGCATTCCTCGACGGCCGTATTCGCTTTTCGGATATCGCGGATATTGTGACGGGGGCTGTGCATACACATAAGGAAGCGGGTCCTGTGACGCTTGAGGCGATCGAGAGGGCATCCGCCGAAACCAGGGGCGAGATCCGTGAAAGGCTTGCCTCACAAAGCGTATAATTTGTTACAAGGTAGATCACGATGACTGTATTTCTGACCATTCTGTTTTCTGTTCTGATGTTCGGCTTTCTCATCACCATTCATGAGTTCGGACATTATCTTTTCGCCCGCATTTTCAAGGTGGGCATTCATGAATTCTCGATCGGTATGGGACCGAAGATCCTTGCCCGCACTTCGAAAAAGACCGGCATTCAGTACTCCCTGCGTCTGCTTCCCATCGGTGGCTATGTGTCGATGGTGGGTGAGGACGAAGAGGTGGCGGATGAGAACGCCCTTCACAAAAAGAGCGTCTGGCAGCGCCTGCTGATCATGGCGGCGGGCGGTATCTTCAATCTTCTGGTGGGTATTGTGCTTTGTGCCGTTTTCGTATTCATGACGCTGAATTCTCTCGGCTCGACCAAGATCGTGAAGTTTACCGATAATGCCACGACGAACACCTATCTTCTTGAAAACGACGTGATCAAGGAGGTCAACGGTCACAGTGTTCTCACCTCCTCGGAGCTTTCCTTCCGCGTGATGTGGGAAGCCAAGGAAGCGACCGACGTGACGGTCAAAAACGCCGACGGCGAGAGTGTGACGCTCAAGGGTGTCGCACTGGTCGACTTTACGGTTGAACGTGACGGAGAGGTTCTTGTGATCCGCGACGTGCCCGTGACGATGTCTGTCGAAGAGGGCATCGGTGTCGGCGCGCAGGATTTCTACGTTTACCGTGAAGAAGCAACCTTCGGCTCTGTGGTCCGTCATATTTTTGCCGAGGTGAGAGGCAACGTCAATCAGGTATGGGCAACGCTTGGTGGTCTCTTTACCGGCCGCGTGGGGGTTCAGCACATGTCGGGGCCTGTCGGCATTACCGAGCAGATGACACAGGTTGCGAGCCAAGGCTACCGTTATCTTGTGTATTTTGCCGCGCTGATCGCCGTTAATCTCGGTCTTCTCAACCTCTTGCCCATCCCCGCGCTTGATGGCGGCAGGATCTTCTTCCTTCTGATCGAAGCCATCCGCGGTAAGCCCATTGACCGCAATATTGAGGGCAGGATCCACGCGGTGGCGCTGATGCTGCTGCTCGGTCTCTCCTTCTTCATTCTCATCAAGGATACCTTAGGGATCTTCTTCTGATAAAGAGGTACACCATGCAAAACAAACGAAAGCTCGTCCGTGTCGGCGCGATCTCCCTTGGCGGAGATGCGCCGATCTCGGTTCAATCTATGACAAATACGCCTTCGGGCGATTTTGAGGCGACCTACCGCCAGATGAAAGCGCTTGAGAAGGTGGGCTGTGACATCATCCGTATGGCAGTCCCCGATCGGGCGGCGGTCGAGGTGCTGTATCGCCTCAAGGCATCGGATATCACGATGCCCATCGTTGCCGACATTCATTTCAACGCCTCCCTTGCAATTGCCGCCATGGAGGCGGGCGCTGATAAGGTGCGCATCAATCCCGGCAATATCGGGGACAACGAGCGTGTCAGAGCTGTGGCAAAGGCGGCAGCCCTTCACGGCGTGCCCATTCGTGTGGGCGTGAATTCCGGCTCGCTGGATAAAAAACACTTAGCCCTTCACGGCGCGCCGACCGCACAGGCATTGGCGGAGTCCGCTCTTGAAAATGTCAGACTGCTGGAGCGGTATGATTTTGACAATATTGTGGTGGCGATCAAATCCTCCGACGTGTTTCGTATGGTGGAAGCCAACCGTATCGTTGCCGCCGCTTGTCCGTACCCCCTGCATCTCGGTGTGACCGAGGCAGGCTCGGAGCTTCAGGGTACGGTCAAGAGCGCGATCGGAATCGGCTCACTGCTTCTTGACGGCATCGGCAATACCATTCGCGTATCCCTGACGGCGGATCCTGTCCGCGAGGTAGAAAAGGGAAGAGCGATCCTATCGGCGCTTTCGCTCGATCAGAAGCAGAAGATCCGACTGGTATCCTGTCCGACCTGCGGCAGAACCAAGATCGATCTGATCTCGCTCGTCGATGCGTTTGAAAAGCGCATGGACGAGCTTCATCCCGTGAGACCCCTGAAGGTCGCCATCATGGGCTGTGCGGTCAACGGTCCCGGTGAGGCGCGGGATGCCGACCTCGGGATCGCGGGCGGTGTCAAGGAGGCGCTTTTGTTCTCTCACGGCGAGATCGTCAGAAAGATCCCCGAGGAAAACGTGGTGGACGAGCTGATCGCCGCCATCAACGCTTACCGTGACAACTGAAGCAAGATCCCGCAATTGAAGTAAGATAAAAAGAAAGGCAGGGAAGCCGCGTGACGCTTCTTGAAAAATTTAACCGTTATCAACCGAATGACAGTCACCGCGCGATCTTGGAAAGGGCAACGGACTTTTCCTGGCGTGCCGATTCGGTGAACCGTCTCATGGAGATCGACGTTCATTTCCCGACGCCTGTCAAAAAGACGGTGCTGTATGCCATAGAGAGTGAGATCTGTAAGGCATACCAATTGAACGGCGTGAGGATCCTTCCGAAATATCCGAAGGAGTGCTTTTCGCTTGCCTATATGCATGAGATCGTTGAAGAGGCGTTCCGTATCGGTACGGTGACGCACGGTTTCCTGGAGCAGTACGCGCTCAAGGAAAACGGTGACACGATCGAGATCGAGATCGCCTTCTCCACCGAGGGAACGGCGCTTCTCCATAAAGCCGAGACCGATCGGGTGCTTGAAAATATCATCTATTCGGAATTTTCTCTTGTCAAGACGGTAAAGATCATCGGCACGGGAAATCTCGATGACCGTTATGAAAGCTTTGCCGCCGAAAGACGAAGCGAGATGCTGCGCCTGAGCGCGCAGAGTGCCGAGCAGAACCGTATTCTTCGCGAGGCTACTGCCAAGGCAAACGCCGAAGCCAAAGCCAAGGAGGAAGCGGAAAAGCCCACGCTTGTGACGACGCTGTATGACAGCACTTCCGATTCAGAGGAAGAGAGCTACCCCGAGATCGGGGAAGACGGCAGAGTGAAGTCGGGTTATATGGTCTTTGATACCGCGGTAGAGGAGATGCTGTACGGCTCGCCCTTCACCCCCGATGCCTTCACCCCTCTTGAAAATATCAAAAAAGAAGCTCAGAATATTTTCGTGATCGGTGAGATCAATTCCTTTGAGGAGCGCCCGCTGAAGGGCGGCGAAAAGACCGTTCTCATTATCGGTATCACCGACAACCGCAGTTCGATCAACGTCAAGCTGACGCTTGACGCCGCGGAAGCTGCGCCCATTGCCAAGAAGATCTCCAAAAGCGGCAGAACCATCAAGCGTGGTATCCAGAGCGTTGTCACGCTGTACGGCATGTCGCTGATGGTCAAGGGCAGTGTGAAGCTGGAAAAGATCAAGACCTTCAGAAGAGAGGGCGACAAGATCGTCGGAACGGACGTGACCGAGGGCGATCTCTTTGTTCAGGCAACTGCCATTGCGCCCGTCAAACGTATTCTCCGAACCGATAACGCGCCCGAAAAACGGGTGGAGCTTCACTTACATACCAATATGTCAGCAATGGATGCGCTGATCTTCCCCGAGCAGGTGGCGGAGACCGCCAAGCGTTGGGGTTGGGATGCCGTTGCTGTGACCGACCACGGGAACGTGCAGAGCTATCCGATCATCATGGACACCGCCGAGAAGATCGGCATGAAGGTTTTGTACGGTATGGAGGCGTATTTCGTGGACGATGCCGCGCGCGCGGTTTTCGGCAAACGGGATTACCGCTTTGATTCCGACGAGCTTATCGTATTTGACCTTGAGACCACGGGTCTTTCGCCCCTGACCTGCAAGATCACCGAGATCGGTGCCGTGAAGATCAAAAACGGCGAGGTGCTGGAAAGCTTCAACACCTTTGTCGATCCCGAGGGTCATATTCCCGAGGAGATCACCGAGCTTACCGGCATTACCGACGAAATGGTGGCGGGCGCTCCCTCCCAGGAGGAGGCGGTCAGACAGTTTCTCGCTTTTGCGGGCGACCGTCTTCTGATCGCGCATAATGCCGCCTTTGATACCGGCTTTATCCGTGCGGCTTGCGAGCGGTACGGCATTCCCTTTGAAAGCTCGTATCTCGATACCGTGGCGCTGTCCCGTCACGTCAATCCCGAGCTGAAAAAACATAAGCTCGACGTTCTGGCGAATTATTTCAAGCTCGGTGACTTCAATCACCACCGCGCTTCGGATGATGCCGAAATGCTGGCGCATATCTTCTTCAAGATGGTCGACAAGCTTCGTGAGGAGGGCATCGGCACACTGCGTGAAATGGAGTCCTCCATGAGCGACAAAGCCAATCCTCTGAAGCTTCGCCCGTATCATCTGATCATTCTCGTCAAGGACAGCGTGGGTCTTAAGAACCTGTATAAGCTGATCTCGAAGAGCTATCTTTCCTATTATCACCGTCAGCCCCCGTATTCCGAAAAGCGTTCTCAACGAGCATCGCGACGGGCTGATCATCGGCTCGGCTTGTGAGGCGGGTGAACTGTTCCGTGCCATTCTCGAGGGACGCCCCGAGAACGAGATCAAGGAGATCGCGGGTTATTACGACTATCTTGAGATCCAGCCCATCTGTAACAACCGCTTTCTGATCGCCAACGGTACGGCGAAGGATGATGAGGATCTTCGCAATTTCAACCGCCGCATCGTTCAGCTCGGTGAGGAATTGGGAATTCCCGTCTGCGCTACCTGTGACGCGCATTTCATGAACGAAGAGGATGAGATCTACCGAAACATCCTTCTGAAGGGCATGAAGTTCTCGGATGCCGACCGTGATATCGGTCTCTATCTTCGCACCACCGAGGAGATGCTTCGTGAATTCTCTTATCTCGGAGAAGAGAAGGCGTATGAGGTCGTAGTCACCAATACCCGCAAGATCGCCGATATGATCGGCGAGGTCAGACCCATTCCGAAGGGTACGTATACTCCGAAGATGGAGGGCGCGGAGGAGGATCTGCAGTCGATGTGCTGGAAGCGCGCTCACGATATGTACGGTGACGAACTGCCTCCGCAGGTCGAAAAGCGCCTTGAAAAGGAACTGAAATCCATCATTGCCAACGGCTTTGCGGTGCTGTATATGATCGCGCAGAAGCTTGTCTGGTATTCGGAGTCCGAAGGCTATCTTGTCGGCTCGCGCGGTTCGGTCGGCTCTTCCTTTGCGGCTACCATGGCGGGTATCTCCGAGGTCAATCCCTTGCCCCCGCATTACCGCTGTCCCAAGTGCCGCTACAGTGAGTTTATTGAGGACGCCAGCTATCTGTCGGGCTTTGATATGCCTGATAAGAACTGCCCCAAATGCGGCACAAAGCTTCTGCAGGACGGTCACGATATTCCCTTTGAGACCTTCCTTGGTTTTTATGGCGATAAATCTCCCGATATTGACCTGAACTTCTCGGGTGAAGTGCAGGGCAAGGTGCATAAATACACAGAAGAGCTGTTTGGCTCGGAAAACGTCTTCAAGGCGGGAACGATCGGTTCACTTGCCTCCAAAACCGCTTACGGCTACGTCATGAAATATCTTGACGAAAAGCATATAACCATGAATAAGGCGGAGGTCACGCGCCTTGTCAACGGCTGTGTGGGTACGAAAAAGACCACGGGTCAGCATCCCGGCGGTATCATCGTTGTGCCCCGTGAATACGAGGTCTACGATTTCACACCCGTGCAGCACCCTGCCGACGATCCCACAAGCTCGATCGTCACGACGCACTTTGCCTTCACCTATCTGCACGATACCATT
>JAFVYN010000096.1 GCA_017508605.1 Clostridia bacterium | reverse complement strand
GGGTAGTTATTCGATTCCATCAGTGAATAATTGAAACAGATATCCTCACGGCGGAAGGTGTAGACCGCATAGGTGCCGATCAGAAGCGAAAGGACGGTGAGAACCGAGGAAAAGTCTGCGTCAGCAAGGTTGAAGGGGCTTCGCAAAAGCTCGTTGCAGGGGAGAACGAGCGCATAGGTAATGAGCGTTATACCGATCAGCCATTTTGAGGCGCTCTGATAGTATCTCAGGCGGATCTTGAGCGTGCGCTCATCCGAAAACGAGCATTTTCTGAGAATGAAGCCGACCGCAAGAAGAATGGCAGAGCCGCCGGCGATCAGGATCTCGAGAATGACGGTCGAAAAAAGGACGCGGTTGGTATTCACGATATAATTCGTGATTCTGATCGCGCCGTAAAGCAGGGAAAAGATCATGGCGATCAGCAGGCTGTTATGACAGAGTTTGCCTTTGACGGCTTCGATGCGTTCGTCGTAAAACATGATTACTCCTTCCAGAACAGATCGTTGAGTGTGACGCCAAGTTCCTTGGCGATTCGGATGCAGAGTTCCAACGTGGGATTATAGCTTCCGCTTTCGATCATATTGACCGTTTGTCTTGATACGCCGACACGACGGGCTAGCTCTGCCTGTGAAAGCTTCAGCTCCGTGCGGCGGGTCTTCAGTTTGTCATTCATACTGTCACCTGTCAAATATATTTGACAACATGATAGCACATAGCATTGCGATTGTCAAGTATATTTGACGTTTTTTTGAAAATATTTCTTGACAGAGGAATCGGCAAGAGGTATAATGATGAATGAAAAGAAAAAGCGAGGATATGACATGCAGGATAATAAAGAGTTTTTAGGAAAAGCACCGCTTGGAAAACTGTTGTTTCGGCTGGCACTTCCGACGGTGGTGGCACAGCTTGTCAATATGCTGTATAACGTGGTTGACCGCGTGTTTATCGGACATATGGCAGAGGATGGCGATCTGGCTCTGACGGGTGTAGGCGTTTGTCTGCCGCTGATCATGATCGTTTCGGCGTTTGCCGCGCTCGTCGGCTCGGGCGGTGCGCCGCGCGCCTCGATCGCGCTCGGAAAACAGGATAAGGACGGGGCAGAGAAGATCCTAGGAAACTGCTTTATGCTTCAGATCTTGCTGTCGGTGATCCTGACTGCCGTTCTTTTGTTTTTCAGCCGTGATCTTCTTTTACTCTTCGGCACCAGCGAGAATACCGTTGGCTACGCGACCGATTATATGATGGTGTACGCTATCGGCACGCTTTTTGTACAGCTTACCCTTGGTATGAATGCCTTTGTGACGGCGCAGGGGTATACCAAGATCTCAATGCTTTCGGTTGTGATCGGCGCGGCGGTCAATATTCTTCTTGACCCCATTTTCATTTACGGCTTCGGAATGGGTGTACGGGGAGCGGCACTCGCGACGGTGATCGCACAGGGTGCGTCCTGTATTTGGGTGGTTATGTTCCTGTGCAGCCGTCATAGTGTGCTCCGACTGAAAAAAGAGCATCTGATCCTTCGCGGGTCGGTCATTTTCCCCTGTCTTTTTCTTGGTCTTGCGACCTTTATTATGCAGGCGAGCGAGAGTGTAATCGCGATTGCCTTCAATTCCTCGCTTCTCAAGTATGGCGGTGATCTTGCGGTTGGGGCAATGACGATTCTATCAAGCGTCATGCAGTTTGCGATGCTTCCTCTTCAGGGCATCGCGCAGGGGGCACAGCCGATTCTGAGCTATAACTACGGCGCACGGAATACGCTTCGTGTGAAAAAGACCTTCAGACTGCTTCTCAGTGCGTGTCTTGTCTACTCGGTATCGCTTTGGCTTGGCGTAATGCTGTTTCCCCGCGCATTTGCGATGCTCTTCACCACGAAAACGGCGCTTCTTGACTTTACTGAGAGTGTGATACGGGTGTATTTCGGCGGCATGCTGTTATTTGGCATTCAGGTGGCTTGCCAGATGACTTTTGTATCTCTCGGCAAGGCGCTGTCTTCGGTGACGGTGGCGGTGGTGAGAAAGTTCGTTCTGATCCTGCCGCTGATCTATCTCTTGCCTCACGTTGTCAATGATCCGACCTTCGGTGTTTATCTTGCCGAGCCGATCTCCGATCTTGCGGCGGTGAGCTTTACGGCGATTCTGTTCGTTTTTACCTTCCGAAAGGCTTTAAAAAACATAGAAGCATAAGAAAAACCTCTGCCGCGGCAGAGGTTTTTTGGTATAGCGAATGTTTTTATGTAGCGGAGCGGATCGCGGAAATGCTTTGTCCGATGACGGTGGGGCGGATACTCACCAAGGCGGCGCCTTCGACCGTAAAAAGATAGCTTTTGTCCTTGGGAATGGCATCAAGTGCGCGCTGTACGGCACGGCGGTTCCGATAATTTAAGCAAACGTTTTCGTTAAGAAGGGAATAGGTATAGTAGAGGGTCTTGCCGTCATGCTCAACGGCGAGAATCAGATGGTATACCGAAACACGGGAGGCGTGGCTCATATCGTAGACCGCTTCGGTCCGGTACAGAATGCGTTTGAGCCTTCCTTCAAAGCTTTCAGGCGCGGTGGGTAGGTTTTTAGTAAGCATCCATCGGTTGCGAAGAATGATCGGCAGATACACATTTAACGCAATCAGGAGAACGATCGCGCCAAAGGTCAGAGCCGGATAAATAGCGTCGGGCTGAAAGATCAGCGAGAGAGCGGTGAGATATACCGAGAAGAAGAGCATGACAGAGGTAAGGACCGTCATACCCGTCAAATTGCGCCATATACGGCGGCGGAGTATGAGAAGGTCGATAAAGCCCGTGGGTGAGTCGGGGTGCTTGAGAAGATACAGCTTTTTGGCAATGCCACTGACACTGCGGTAGTTTTGAAAAAGAAAATCAGCCTGTTCCTCATCAAGGCATAGTTTGGTTTTCAGATACGTTATGACGGCGTCGGTCTCTTCCTTGGTGAGAGAATCGGGCTTATATTTCTTTTGGGGGCTGACCGATCGGATCGCGCGAATGACGGCGCTGATCAGATCGGAATCGGTCATGGTCACGTATTTTGGCATGTGTTCCTCCTCGGCGAAATGTGTGTGATGGAAAGAAAGAATAGCAATCGTTTCATGATGTCAAGCGTGGTCGGAATCACAAAAACAAATCTATGTAATGCTTTTTAGTAATCTGTTAATATAGCAATTCCATATGAATTATATTTAACACGGAAAACATTCGATTCATCAAAATTACAATATAATTTTTGAAATTTCTTGATTGCTCCTTTTTTAGACCAAGCCTTACATAACGCACAATCGTCAGTTGCAGTATGATGTCCGTCATTTTTCATTGAATCGGAAATAAACAAACAATAAAGAAACATCATTTTTCTCCCTTGGGCGTACTTGAATTCTTTTTCGCTGTCGTGATTGACTTTGCCGACAAAAATCTTATCGCTTAGCATTTGCGGTCAAGTGTTTTAAAGCGCTTCATCAATAGAATCGCTTTTCAGGAGCATCTCAAGCCATTTGCTTGTTTCGTTGATTTCTTTGAGTGATATTTCAAGCTTTGCAATCAAATCAGCGCTACCGTGAGCGTATTAGTTTTTGCAATGTTGGTGCAAATACTCGTTGTACTTCTGCCGATTTGATTTGAGATCACGTTTTCGTGCTTTGCGCGAAGCGCAACTTCGTTGGTTCGAAGCCGTAACATCATTGGGCGCAAGCCCACTTCATTTGCAGCAACGGTGCAACATCGTTCATTCACGCCGCGGGGCGGTAATGATGTTTTCGATTTTCTCGAAAGTTAGCTCTGAATATGGTTGGCTTTTCATTTATCTTCCAAACAAACGCCTGAAAAAACCTTTGTTTGTTCTTTTATACCCACAACCATCGAGATACTCTCTTAAAATCTTCTTGATATCTTCCGAATTAAAACTTTCTTTTTCTACTTCTACTGTGTCGCTTCCTCCGCCAAAAGTAAATGAAATGGATTTTTGCACTTTGACAACCTTTCCAAATTGAGAACGCCGTCCATCACGGGCGGAGTGTGTTTCGACATAAGTGTTATCATCATTTAGGCGTGCGACACAACGAAATGTTCCTGTTCTTGTGCCGGTAGCATTTGCGGAAAATTTTGATTGAATGGTGATTGTATCACTTTCAACCGTAACAGTATATTGCTTATCGCTGCCATTCAATGCAAGCGCCCCCTGTAAAACCTCTTGTTTTGTCATAAAAAGCACCGCCTTTTTTATTTCATTATACCATGCTTTTGTAAATAAATCAAGGCGTAGCCTTGTATATCATCCGCAACTTGTTGCGGTATATCATCAGCCC
>JAFVYN010000095.1 GCA_017508605.1 Clostridia bacterium | reverse complement strand
GCCAAAGCGCCGAATCTCAGAAGCTGTCACTCGACGGCATCGAGATCGTACACGCGTCCGAAGTTATCACCATGGAGGATGCCCCTCTCGCCATTCGTGAAAAGCGCGATTCCTCCATGCGTGTCGGCTTTCGACTTCTTCACGAAGGAAAGGGCGACGTTTTCGTGGGCGCGGGAAATACCGGTGCCATGCACGTAGGCTCCACCCTCTTCGTCCGTCGCATCCCCGGTATCAGACGCAGCGCGATCGCCAGTATCCTTCCTCTCGAAAAGCCCTTGATCCTTATCGATTCAGGCGCGAATATCGAGGTGACAGAAGAGTTTTTACATCAGTTTGCCATTATGGGTTCCGTCTATATGAAAAACATGTTCGGTGTTGATAATCCTCGTGTCGGTCTTTTGAATAACGGAACCGAAGAGGCAAAAGGAACGCCGCTGTATGTCAATACCCATAAACTGCTTTCGGAATCTCCCTACGTCAATTTCGTAGGCAATATTGAAGGCAAGGATATTCCCTTTGGTAAATGCGACATTCTTGTCTGCGACGGTTTTACCGGAAATGTCACACTGAAAACCATGGAAGGCATGGGACTTTTTATCATGAAAAAAGTCAAGCGCTTGTTCATGTCAAATCTCAAAACCAAGCTTGCCGCGCTTTTGTGTAAGAAGAAGATTGGTGATCTTCGCCGTGAACTGGATACGTCCGAATACGGTGGTGCGCCTTTTCTCGGCATCAATGCGCCTGTAATCAAAGCACACGGCTCTTCCGATGCCCGTGCTATCAAGAACGCCGTTCGCCAGGCGATCACATGCCACGAGACCGGTATCATCAGCGAACTTGCTGAGATCTTCAAAACCGTCGACACCGCCACCTCGGCAACCGCGGAATAACCCCACCCTCAGAGACACGAAAGGATCACACAATGTCTTCTCCTATCGAAACCGCACAGCTCGAACTGTTACAGTCCCGTATCGGTCACACGTTTTCGGATATCTCTCTGCTGACTACAGCGCTGACACATGCCTCCTATGCGAATGAGGCTACCTCCAAGGGCGAGCTTACCAACAGCAATGAACGCCTTGAGTTTCTCGGAGACTCGGTGCTGTCACTTGTTGTCAGCCGCTATCTTTACGAAGAATATCCTACTCTGCCCGAAGGAGAACTCTCCAAGATCCGCTCTCAAACAGTCTGTGAGAAAACACTGGCGATTTTCGCAAGAAGCATCTCGCTCGGCGATCATATCCTGCTTGGCCACGGCGAACAGCAAAACAAGGGAAACGAACGGGATTCTATTCTGGCGGATGCTTTTGAAGCGCTCCTTGCCGCGATCTATCTCGATGCTTCACTTGATGATGTCAAAGCTTTTCTTCTCCCCTATGCCTCCGAGCAGATCCGTAAAACCATCGAGACCCATCACACAATGGACTATAAGACCATGCTTCAGCAGATCGTACAGCAGTCAAGCGGTGTGATCCTTGATTACTGCATCGTCTCCGAGAGGGGACCTGCGCACCGCCGAGTCTTCGAAGTAGAAGCACGCCTTGACGGTAATATCATCGGCACCGGAACAGGCTCCAGTAAACGCGAAGCGGAGCAAAATGCCGCAAGAGTCGGACTTACCTATTTCGGCATCTGTGAATGATCATGCGCCACATCAATCTCCCGATCTTCGTTCCGCATCTCGGATGTCCCAACGCGTGCGTCTTCTGTAACCAACACCTCATTACCGGTGTGACCCGATTCTCAATGGAAGATGCCCGCGAAACACTTGAAAAGGCAATCGCATCCCTTCCGCGGGACGCAGTGGCTGAGATCGCCTTTTTCGGTGGCAGCTTTACCGCCATCGACAGAGATCTTATGACTTCTCTTCTGTCCCTTGCCGAGAGCTATGTCCAAAAAGGACTTGCTTCATCGATTCGTCTGTCCACAAGACCCGATGCCATCAACGATGAGATCCTGACGGTTTTGAAGCAATACTCCGTCAGAACCGTTGAGCTGGGCATTCAGTCAACCGACGATCATGTGTTACAAGCTTCACGGCGAGGACACATAAAAGAGGATTCTGAAAACGCCGCGCGATTGATACGCTCTTACGGTTTTTCCCTTGTCGGTCAGATGATGCTCGGACTTCCCGATTCCACCCCCGAAACCGATCTTGCGACAGCGCGTGACATGATCGCGTTTGGCATCCATGCCGCGCGTATTTATCCCACGGTCGTGTTTCCGCATACCGATCTTTTCCGCATGAGCCAAACGGGTAGGTACCATCCCCTTACCGTTGAAGAAGCGGTAGAACGGGGCGGCGAGGTTCTCGCTTGCTTCTGGAACGCCGAAATTCCCGTGATCCGTATCGGTCTTTGCGAGAGCGATGAGCTTCGGGATACGCCAATGCTTGAAGGCGCATATCATCCCGCCCTCGGCGAACTGATCAGAAGCCGCGCCTTTTTAAAAAAGATTCAAGAAGAACTGTCGAAAAACAACCTTCCCAAACACGCTGAGATTACCGTTGAGATCGCCCCCGTTTCTCTTTCCCAGGCGATCGGACATAAAAAATATAACCGTCTGTTACTCAGTCAATATTACCCGAATCATTCCATACGATTTCGCGAGAACCCCATCCTCAGCGAAACAGAAGTGAAAATACACGTTAAGGAGAACTGAATATGCGACTTCAGTCCTTGGAACTTCACGGTTTCAAATCCTTTCCCGAACGCACCAAGATCACCTTTGATGCCGGTATGACCGTCATCGTCGGACCTAACGGAAGCGGAAAAAGTAATATTTCCGATGCGGTCAAATGGGTTCTTGGTGAACTGTCTGCTAAAAATATCCGCGGTGTCAAGCTCGAAGACGTGATCTTCGGCGGTACAGACAAACGCAGTCCTATGGGATTTGCGGAAGTCTCGCTTACCATCGACAACACCGGTGAATTCCGTATACAGTCCGATTACAATGAAATCACCGTCACGCGCCGCTATTTCCGAAGCGGCGACAGCGAATATTATATCAACGGTCAGACACGCCGTCTGCGCGATATCGTCGATCTTTTCATGAACACCGGTATCGGTAAAACAGGATATTCGATCATCGGTCAGGGTAAGATCTCCGAGATCATCTCACAGCGCGCCGAAGACCGCCGCTATATCTTTGAAGAAGCGGCAGGTATTTCGAAATACCGTCACAGAAAACAGGACGCGGAGAAAAAGCTTGCCGAAGTACAAGCCAACCTCCTGCGCATCAGCGATACCGTTGCCATGCTTGAGCAGCGCGTCGGTCCGCTCGAAAAGGAAGCCGCGAAAGCAAGGATCTATCATGACCTGTTTGAAAGAAAGAAAGAGCTGGATATCACGCTGGCTGTCTATGACATTGATAACATTGCCGTACAGTCGGAAGAGTTTGAGCGTTCTTTCATCATGGCAAAGCACGCCCTTGAAATGGCTGACGATACGCTCGCCTCTCTGGAATCGCAAACCACAACACTGTATCAGCGTCAGGACGAGAATAAACAAAGGCTTCAGGACGCGACCGATGACATGACGGCAAAAAATACACAAAAAGGCGAGGTTTCAACCGCGAGACTTTTAGCGGAAAGAGAGCTTGAATACGGTAAGGGCGAACTTTCCCGCCACGAACAGGAATTAAAAAAGCAGGAAGAACTGCTCCAAAAAGCAGAAGCCCTGCTTCGGGAACTGTACGCAACCCTGAAGGAAGCCAAAAATAAACAAGCCCGGCTGAATGAGGAACACAATGCCGCGTTTGCTGAGCTTGAAGAGATTCGTACTGCTCTTTCGGATCTGAACCATGAGTATTCTCAGACCGTCAGCGATAAATCGACTTGCGAAAAAACACTGGTCGATAACAAGATTCGTCTTTCAGCCCTGGAAAGCTCACACTCTTCCCTTGCGGACCGCCTTACCGCCATCGGAGACGATCTGGCTGCGGCACAAGAAGTCCTGGCTCAAGGCGAAAAAAAGCTGGCAGCCAGCGACAGACAGCTTGATCAATACCGTCACGACGCCGATGAAACACAGCTGCGCAAGAAGACGCTCTCCGAAGAGTGCGACACACTCGAACAAGATATTCAAGCCACGATCGACAAACGCAATCAGACAACCGTCTCCATGACAGCAAAGCAGGAGCAAGTAGCTATTTTGCGTCGCATGGAAGATCATTTTGAGGGGTATCAGAAAAGCGTTCGTTATGTGCTTGACGCCGCGTCACACGGCAAGCTTTCGGGCATCTGCGGTCCTGTATCCAAACTGATCAAGGTGGACGCGCAGTACAGCGTCGCCATTGAGACCGCGCTCGGCAACAGCATTCAGAACATCGTAACCGAAGACGAAGATGCCGCAAAGGCTGCGATCTCCGCCCTCAAGCGCGACAATATCGGTAAAGCAACCTTCTATCCTCTCAGCTCTGTTCACGCTGAAAAGCCCAAAATTGACCTGAAACGCGCCGCATCCTTTCAGGGTTATATCGGCATCGCTGCAGAGCTTGTCGGCTGTGATGACCGTTACCGCGAAGTCATCGCCTCCATGCTCGGAAGAACCTTCATTTTCGATACGCTCGACCATGCCACCGCCATGGCAAGACATTTCGGTTATACCGTGAGGATCGTCACACTTGACGGTCAGCAGATCAATGCCGGCGGTTCCTATACCGGCGGTGCTGTCAGACGGGATTCAGGCATTCTTTCCCGCTCGCGCGAGATCGAGCTTCTGACAAGTGAAGCTGAAACGCTGAAGAAAGAAGAACAGACTCTCGACAGTACGATCCGCCAAAAGGAAGAGGAGCTTGCCGCCCTCCGCGAAAAGCTGAATAACCTGAACGATAACTACATGCTTCTTGCGACCATGTACCGCGCCGAGGAGACAACAAGAAAATTGCTTGCGGCACAGGTTGAGTCTCAGCGCGATACCGTTGAGACCCTCGAAGGTTCCCTTCTCCACGTGCGTCAGCAGGGAGAGTCCAGTGAAAAACTCAAAGCCTCGCTGAAGCAGGAGATCGAAACGCTGACCGTGACTATCGGTGACCTTGAAAAGCGCCTTCTCGTCATTGCCAAAGAGATCGAGGATACCGAGATCCTTCTCAAACAAAAGAACGAGGAGCGCGGAGAAGGTATGCTTGCGATCACCGTAGCGGGCAAAGAGGTTGAGGCGGCACAGTTGGCTTACGATACCTGCCGCGACAATATTGAATCGATTCTCGAAGCGAAAAATACCGCGCTGAAAGCAGCGGATGACTGTCGCGACGGCTTCACTCTCCTGCAGAACAATATCGCCTCCCTCGGCAATACCGCTGCCGAGATCGACAAGGAGATCGCCGCACTGAACAGCGCGATCCGTACCCTTCGTGAAGAATCGGCAGAGCTTGATAAACTGATCCGTGAGCTTCACGATAAGATCCGACAGAAGACCGAGGAAAAGAACGTTTACGCGATCCAGTACACCAAGCTTGAAGCGAAGCGCAACGGTCTTCTGACCGAAAAAGATAAGCTGACCGCACGCCTGTGGGATGAGTACAATCTGACGTATTCGGCAGCACGTGAGATGGAATACACCCCCATCACGGCGGAAACGCGTGCCAGAAGCGTCACCGAACAAAACAAACTGCGCATCAAGATCCGCGATCTCGGTTCGGTCAACCTGAACGCTATTGAGGAATACGCCCAGGTAAAAGAAGAATACGATACCAAGATGTCGCAGATCAACGATCTGACAAAGAGTCAGAACGAATATAACACCATCGTCACCCAGCTTGAACAGGAAATGTGCGAGCGCTTTACCAAAACCTTCAACGAAGTCAACGCAAACTTTATGACAGTCTTCCGCGAGCTGTTTGGCGGAGGTTCTGCCAAGCTTGAGCTGACCGATCCTCAGAATGTTCTGACCTGCGGTATCGAGATCATCGTCTCGCCTCCCGGCAAGGTCATCAAAAATCTGAAATCGCTCTCCGGCGGCGAACAGGTCTTCGTCGCGATCGCCATTCTCTTTGCGATCTTTAAAATCAACCCGCCTCCCTTCTGCCTGCTCGACGAGATCGAATCAGCACTGGACGAAGTCAATGTATCTCGTTTCGCCAACTATGCCAAGAACTTCTGCAACAATACGCAGTTCATCGTCATTTCTCATAGACGCGGCACGATGGAAGCGGCAAGCGCTCTTTACGGTGTCACCATGCAGGAGCGCGGTGTATCGAAGCTGCTTTCTATCAACGTACAGGATGTAGAAAAACAGATCGGCATCAAAGCCGAATAACGAAAGGATATCATACCATGGGATTTTTTGAAAAACTGAAAAACGGACTCTTCAAAAGCCGCAATTCTTTCTTCGGTAAGATCAAATCTCTTTTCACACGCGGTATCGACGAAGATACCCTCGAAGAACTTGAAGAAATGCTGATCTGCGCTGATGTTGGCTATGAAGTAACCGAAGAGATCCTGGATCAGCTTCGTGACTATACCAAAGAAAACAAGATCAAGGATCCCGATGAGGCGATCAAGGCACTCAAATCGATCCTGCTCGACACACTCGGCGAAACCGCTCCCTTGAAACTGGACACCACACCCTCCGTTATTCTTGTGATCGGGGTCAACGGCGTCGGCAAAACAACGAGCATTGCCAAGATCGCCAATGTTCTGAAGCATGAGGGAAAGCGCGTCATCCTCGCCGCAGCCGATACCTTCCGTGCGGGCGCGATTGATCAACTCGGTGTCTGGGCAGACCGTGTCGGTGTGGATATTATCCGTCAGAACGAAGGCTCCGATCCTGCTGCTGTTGTCTTTGATGCGATCCAGGCTGCAAAGAAACGTTCTGCCGACGTTCTGATCGTAGATACAGCAGGCAGACTTCATAACAAGAAGAATCTGATGAACGAGCTTGCCAAGATCAACCGCGTTATCGACCGCGAGCTTCCCGAAGCGGCACGTGAGACCCTCTTAGTCCTCGACTCCACAACAGGACAAAACGCCGTCAATCAGGCAGTGGAATTCAAGAACGCGGCGGATATCACGGGACTTGTCCTGACCAAGCTTGACGGTACCGCCAAGGGT
>JAFVYN010000094.1 GCA_017508605.1 Clostridia bacterium | reverse complement strand
CTTGACCGCGAAGTGAAATCGGCGTGCGGATGCGATATGATGAGCGACGTGCTTGCCTTTGTCAAGGAGCAGGCTGTCCTGATCACGGGCCTTTGCAACCCTCAGGTGGTCAGAACGGCACAGATGATGGATATGGCGTGCATCGTTTTTGTCAGAGGCAAGCAGCCCCCGGCAGAGGTCGTTGCCCTTGCCGAGAAGGCGGGCATCGTGGTGCTGGCATCCTCGGAGCGCATGTACGTGGCATGCGGCCTTCTGTATCAGAACGGTCTGTCGGGAGGTAGTGTGGTCCATGGCTGATTCGGTAAGACTGGAATATATGATCGACGGCGATAACTTCACCTCGGCGGGTGAGGCGTCTGTCATGGTGAAAAAGAGCCTCCGTCAGATGGGCTTTGATCCCGAGACCATCCGCAAGGTATCGGTTGCCATGTATGAGGGCGAGATCAATATGGTCATTCACGCTCAGGGCGGCAAAGCGACGGTCGACGTTTACGATGATAAGATCGTCATCGTGCTTGCCGACCGCGGCCCCGGTATTCCCGATATTGAGCTTGCCATGCAAGCGGGCTATTCCACCGCGCCCGATAACATCCGTTCGCTCGGATTCGGCGCCGGTATGGGTCTGCCCAATATGAAAAAATATACCGACGAGATGACGATCGAATCCGAGGTCGGCGTCGGTACGACCATCACGATGGTGGTCAACGTCTGATCGACGTATCTACTCTTGAGCGAAAGGAAGGTGAAGACGTGTCACCGACTGATTTTTATCATACCCACCCGATCACAGACGGTGAGATCCTGACGCATTCGGTTACCCTTGATGTGACGAAATGCAAGGGCTGTACCACCTGTCTCAAGCGCTGTCCGACCGAGGCGATCCGTGTCAGGGACGGTCATGCCGTCATCGAAAACGCGCGCTGTATTGACTGCGGAGAATGTATCCGTGTTTGTCAGCACAAGGCAAAGAAGGCGATCTTTGATAAGCTTGAGGATTTTGCGGATTACAAATACAAGATCGCTTTGCCCGCACCCGCTCTTTACGGGCAGTTTGAGGGTGCGACGGATCTTGATCTTGTGCTGTCCGCCCTGGTAGACTGCGGCTTTGACGACGTATTTGAGGTCTCCCGCGCGGCGGAGATCGTATCGGAATATACAAGAAAGTTTCTGGAACGAAACGAAACACTTCCGCATCCCATTATTTCCTCGGCATGCCCCGTGATCGTGCGTCTGATCAGCGTAAGATACCCCCTGCTTGTGGAAAACGTGCTTCCTGTGATGCCCCCGATCGAGATCGCGGCGCGGATCGCGAGAAAGGAAGCCTTGAAAAAACATCCCGAGCTTACCGATGGCGACGTGGCGGTGATCTTTATCTCGCCCTGTCCCGCTAAGGTAAGCTATGCCAAGAATCCTATCGGAATTGAAACGAGCGCGGTCAGCGGCGTTCTTTCGATCGGGGAATTCTATTTCAAAATGCTGTCTGCCATGAAAAAGATCACCGAGCCGACCGTAACGGCACAGTCGGGTATTATCGGGATCTCCTGGGCGGGCGCGGGCGGTGAGGCGTCGGCGCTCTTCAATGAAAAATATCTTGCCGCGGACGGCATTGACAACGTGATCAAGGTGCTGGATGAGATCGACAACGGCAACATCCGTAATCTCGATTTCGTCGAGCTGAACGCCTGCAGCGGCGGTTGTGTCGGTGGCGTTCTGAATATCGAGAACCCCTACATCGCCAAGGCGCGTCTTCAGACCATGCGGCGCTATCTGCCCGTTTCACTGAACCGTGTGGGAGACTGCCGTCTTGACAATTACGAATGGGAGCATGATCTTGAGGCGAACAACGTATCGACGCTTGACGGCGACCGTCATGAAGCAATGCGCAAAATGAGAGAGATCGTGGCACTGACCGAATCCTTCCCCGGAATCGACTGCGGTTCGTGCGGCGCGCCCACCTGCCGCGCGCTTGCCGAGGACGTTGTCAGAGGCAAGGCGAATCCCGACGATTGCATCTTTCTGATGCGCGATAAGCTCAGAATGATGGTCGACAAGGGGGAGATCAACTGTAAGAATTGTCCCAAAAACAAAGCCAATCCATCCTGAACGAAAAAGGTGATATCAATGAACGTATATAAGCTTAGCGAAGCACTCTCGCTGACGCCCCTTGCCATGCCCGATGTTGACCGTGAGGTTACATCCTGCTATACCGGGGATCTTCTCAGCTGGGTCATGGGCAGAGCCTCTGCCGACTGCGTCTGGGTGACGATCATGACCAATATCAACACCGTGGCGGTGGCGACGCTCGTAGACGCTTCGATGGTGATCATTGCGGAAAATGCCGAGATCGCGCCCGAGGTCGTGGAGCGTGCCCGGGAAAAGGGCGTCAATCTCTATACCTCGCCGCTGGATGCTTACGCGCTCTGCGCGGCGATCTCACGGTACTTATGAGGCTGTATTACGATCTGCACCTGCATTCCTGCCTCTCTCCCTGCGGCGACGATCTGATGACCCCCATGAACATGGCGGGTATGGGGCTTCTCAAGGGGCTTTCGGTCATGGCGCTGACCGATCACAATACCGTGAAAAACTGCCCCGCCTTCTTCAAGGCGTGCGAAGGGTACGGCATCGTGCCGATCGCGGGCATGGAGCTGTCGACGGCGGAGGACGTACATATGGTCTGTCTGTTTCCCACGCTTGATGACGCGCTTCGCTTTGAGGAGGTCTATGACAGCCACCGCATGCCGATCGACAACGATCCCGAGGTCTTCGGCAATCAGATCTTGATGGGGGATAACGATACCGAGCTTGGCAGAATGCAGCCCCTTCTGATCGCGGCGAGCGACCTCTGGATGGGGGATGCCGTCGCGCTCGTCCGTGAATACGGCGGCGTGATCTATCCCGCGCATATCGACCGTACTTCCAGCGGTATTGTGGCGATCCTCGGCGACATTCCGCCTGAATACGGTTTTACCGCCATGGAATACCGTGACGGCGAAAAGCGTGAGGAATACGAGGCGCTTTATCCCGAGGCGAGAGGGAAGACGGTTGTGGTCTCCTCGGATGCGCACGATCTCGGCTCGATCAACGAGGCGGAGCATTATTTCGACCTGCCTCTTCCCGAAAATGCCTCATCCGACGAAATTCGCTTGGCAATTCTCAGCCATATAGCGAACTTGCAGTAAAAAAAGTAAAAATTGTTTAAAATTTAACAAAAATAATATTGCAATCTCCTGCGAGATGTTGTATAATAAAGGGAAGTCTGTACGACTGTAATCAGCTTTTGATCAAAAATTAAAATAAAAGTTTCAAAAGGAGTTTTCGACTATGAAAAAGAAATTGACAAGCGTTACGTTTCGCGGCACGCCTGAGCAGGAAGCAGCCCTTCTTGCTGTCATCGAAAAGCACCGCGACACCCCCGGTCTTCTGATGCCCATTCTTCAGGATGCGCAGGAGATCTACGGTTATCTGCCTGTTGAAGTCATGCAGATCATCGCAAAAGAGACCGGCCATCCGATCGAAGAGATCTTTGGTGTCGCATCCTTCTACTCGCAGTTCTCCCTGAATCCGAAGGGCGAGGTTGCGATCGCGGTATGTCTCGGTACGGCATGCTACGTTAAGGGCTCGGGCGAGATCCTTGACAAGATCGTGGAGATCCTCGGCGTTTCGGCAGGCGATACCTCTGCTGACGGTAAATATTCGGTTGACGCTACCCGTTGCATCGGTGCTTGCGGACTTGCTCCCGTTCTCACCATCAACAACGAGGTTTACGGCAGACTGACCGCTGCTGATATGGCAGGCATTCTGAAGCAGTATCAGTAATTCATGAAAGAATTATCACTCAATATACTCGACGTTGCCAAGAATTCCACGGTTGCGGGCGCAACCCTTGTGGAGATCTCTCTTGTGACCGATGAGAAGGGCTTTCTCACCATGACGATCCGTGATGACGGATGCGGCATGAGTGAAGAAACGGTAAAAAACGTTTCCGATCCCTTCTACACCACCCGAAAAACGAGAAAGGTCGGCTTGGGGCTTCCCCTTCTGCGTCTTGCCGCGGAATCGACGGGAGGCACGCTTGAGATCACCTCAAGTCAGGATCCCGTCTCTCACGGCACGACCGTGAAGGCGACCTTCGACACGACACACATTGATTTCGCTCCCGTGGGCGACGTGGTGTCGAGCATGGTGATCCTCATCGGCGGCGACCCGCAGTGCGATTTTCTCTTTGTGGACAAGACTCCCGAGAGAGAGGTACGCCTTGACACCCGAGAGCTGAAAGCGGTGCTGGGCGGCGTTTCGCTGGCGGAATTTGAGGTGCTTGAGTGGATACGCGCTTATCTTTCACAGCAATATGAGACTTAAATAACCTAACATATACGGAGGAAAATAATATGATTTCTTTGGCAGATCTCGCGGCAATTCGTGACAAAATGAAGGACAAGGTCGTCATTCGCGAAGGTTCCGCACAGACCAGAGTTGTTGTCGGTATGGCTACCTGCGGTATCGCTGCAGGCGCAAGACCGGTTCTCAACGCATTCTCGGCAGGCGTTCAGAGAGAAGGCCTCGTCGACAAGATCACCGTTACCCAGACCGGATGCATCGGCATCTGTCAGTATGAGCCTGTCGTTGAAGTGTTCGAAGACGGCAAGGAAAAGGTTACCTACGTTAAGCTTACCCCCGAAAAGGCAGAGAGAATCATCAAAGAGCATCTCGTTGGCGGTAAGGTCGTGACCGAATATACCATCGGCGCAAATCAGTAATCGGGAGGAGTTAAGATATGGTACGTACACACGTTTTGATCTGCGGCGGTACTGGCTGCACCTCTTCCAAGAGTGAAGAAATTATGAAGGTTATGGAGGCCGAAATCGACGCAAAGGGTCTTTCCGAAGAAGTTAAGGTTGTCAAGACCGGTTGCTTCGGTCTTTGCGCTCTCGGTCCGATCATGATCGTTTATCCCGAAGGCACCTTCTATCACAGTGTTAAGGTAGAAGACGTTGCCGAGATCGTTGAGGAGCATTTCCTCAAGGGCAGACCCGTTGAAAGAATCGTTTACCACGATAAGGGTGACGATGACGTTCATCACGCGACCTCGCTCTCCGAAACTGCTTTCTACAAGAAGCAGAAGAGAGTAGCGCTTCGTAACTGCGGCGTTATCAACCCCGAAAATATCGACGAATACATCGCAAACGACGGTTATCAGGCACTCGGTAAGGTTCTGACCGAAATGACCCCCGAACAGGTTATCGATACCGTTCTCGCTTCCGGTCTCCGCGGCCGCGGCGGCGCAGGCTTCCCCACGGGCAGAAAGTGGTCTCTTGCGAGAACTCTCGTTCCCGATGCGGATCAGAAGTACGTTTGCTGCAACGCCGACGAAGGCGACCCCGGTGCTTTCATGGACCGTTCGATCCTCGAAGGCGACCCGCATGCCGTTATCGAAGCTATGGCAATTGCCGGCTACGCGATCGGCGCAACTCAGGGTTATATCTATGTTCGTGCGGAATACCCTATCGCAATCAAGCGTCTTGAGATCGCAATCGCGCAGGCTAAGGAATACGGTCTTCTTGGTGACAACATCTTTGGTACAGGCTTCAAGTTTGATCTGAAGCTCCGTTTTGGCGCAGGCGCATTCGTATGCGGCGAAGAGACCGCTCTTATGACTTCGATCGAAGGCAACCGCGGCGAACCCCGTCCCCGTCCTCCGTTCCCTGCTGTCAAGGGTCTCTTTGGCAAGCCCACCATCCTCAACAACGTTGAGACTTACGCAAACATTCCCCAGATCATCCTGAAGGGTGTTGACTGGTTCACTTCGATGGGTACCGAAACTTCGAAGGGCACGAAGGTATTCGCGCTCGGCGGTAAGATCCAGAACACGGGTCTTGTGGAAGTTCCCATGGGTACGACCCTCCGTGAAGTTATTTACGATATCGGCGGCGGTATCCCCAACGGCAAGAAGTTCAAGGCAGCTCAGACCGGCGGTCCTTCGGGCGGCTGCATTACCCCCGAGAACCTTGACGTTCCGATCGACTTTGAAAACCTCATGGCAATCGGCTCGATGATGGGTTCGGGCGGTCTGATCGTTATGGATGAAGACTCCTGCATGGTCGACATCGCTCGTTTCTTCCTCGAATTCACGGTTGACGAATCCTGCGGTAAGTGTACGCCCTGCCGTGTCGGTACGAAGAGAATGCTTGAGATCCTCGATAAGATCATCGCGGGTAACGGCACGCTTGAAGATATCGACAAGCTCGAGGAGCTTGCTAACTACATCAAGTCCGCTTCTCTCTGCGGTCTCGGTCAGACGGCTCCTAACCCCGTTCTTTCGACTCTCCGCTATTTACGTGACGAATACATCGCGCAAGTTGTTGACAAGAAGTGCCCTGCAGGTGTCTGCAAGAACCTTCTTCAGTACAAGATCATCGAAGACAAGTGTAAGGGTTGTACCCTCTGCTCGAGAAAGTGTCCTGTCGGCGCGATCAGCGGTACGGTCAAGAATCCTCACGTTATTGATCCCGCTAAGTGCGTGAAGTGCGGCGTATGTATGTCCACTTGTAAGTTCGGCGCGATCATCAAGGAATAAGAAAGGAGATAATCGATTATGGATATGATCAATATTAAAATTAACGGTAAAGAGTATACCGTTCCCAAGGGCATTACGGTTCTCGAAGCTTGCCGCTATGCCAATGTCGATATCCCTACGCTTTGCTATCTGAAGGATATCAATGAAATCGGTGCTTGCCGTCTCTGTCTTGTTGAAGTCAAGGGCGCAAGAGGTCTTGTTACCGCCTGCGTATATCCCGTTGATCGCGACGGCACTGAGATCGTGACCAACTCGCCCGCTATCATGAAGGCGAGAAAGACCAACCTTGAGCTGCTTCTTTCGAATCATGATAAGAAGTGTCTCTCCTGCGCTCGCTCCACTACCTGCGAGCTTCAGAAGCTTTGTAACGAATACGGCGTGGATGAGACCGCTTACGAAGGCGAGCCCAGCCAGCGCTATATTGATACCTCCTCCGCTGCCATCATCCGTGACTCCGGCAAGTGCATTCTTTGCCGCCGTTGCTCGGCTGTTTGTCAGAAGGTTCAGGGTATTGGCGTTATCGGTGCGAATGACCGCGGTTACGATACACACATCGGCTGCGCGTTCGATATCGATCTTGCTGACACCTCCTGCATCAACTGCGGTCAGTGCATCGTAGCATGCCCCACCGGTGCTCTTGTGGAAAGAGACGATACCGATAAGGTATTTGCCGCTCTCGCTGATCCCACCAAGCACGTTGCGATCTGCTGCGCTCCTTCGGTTCGTGCTCAGATCGGTGAATGCTTCGGCTACGCTCCCGGTACCGATACCGAGGGCAAGATGGTTGCCGCTACCAAGGCTCTTGGCTTTGACGGTGTATATGACATGAACCTCACCGCAGACCTTACCATTATGGAAGAAGCTACCGAATTCCTCGGCAGAGTGAAGAACGGCGGCGTTCTCCCCATGATCACCTCCTGCTCGCCCGGATGGATCAAGTTCTGCGAACATTACTTCCCCGTAATGACCGAAAATCTCTCGACCTGCAAGAGCCCTCAGCAGATGTTCGGCGCTATGTATAAGACCTTCTACGCACAGAAGATGGGTCTTGATCCCAAGGATATCGTATTCGTATCCGCGATCCCCTGCACCGCGAAGAAGTTCGAGATCGGCCGTCCCGATCAGTCCGCCGCAGGTGTTCCCGACGTAGATATCGCGATCACCACAAGAGAGCTTGCCAGAATGATCCAGAAGGCAGGCATCGACTTCAAGGCAATGGATGATGCTAAGTTCGACGATCCCTTCGGTATCGGTTCGGGCGCAGGCGTTATCTTCGGCGCTACCGGTGGCGTTATGGAAGCCGCTCTCAGAACGGCTGCCGAAGTCATCGAAGGCAAGCCCCTTGAAAAGCTTGAGTTCTCCGAAGTCAGAGGTACCGAAGGCGTTAAGTTCGCTTCCTACAACCTCGGCGGCATGACCGTAAACGTTGCGATCGCTTCGGGTACGGCAAATGCCAAGGCGCTTCTCAAAGACGTTCAGGCTGGCAAGGTAGACGTTCAGTTTATCGAGATCATGGCTTGCCCCGG
>JAFVYN010000093.1 GCA_017508605.1 Clostridia bacterium | reverse complement strand
CAGAATAATATCCAACTTTCGAGCCAATAAAATTCAGATTTCCTCAACGAAATCGAATTGTAACTGGTCTTTCTTATGGAACTGTAATATCCTTATTTTGTCAATTCGTATTCCATCAAAACAGCAGTTCACACAAAGGAAGACTGTAAGACACATAGATATACCACGGTATATGATGGAATTTCACCAAAAACAAGAAATGGGCAGGAGGCTGATCATGAAGTTGATCAGTCTTCTGCCCGTTTTATTCAGAATATTCCGGATACCCGCTGTTGACAAGCCATTTTCGACAGGAATAGGGCTTGTGACAGCAAGCGGCTTGGATCCGTCTTACAGCACCTTCGACAGGAAATCCTTGAGGCGTTCGTTTTTGGGATGGTGGAAGATCTCGTCAGGCGTTCCCTCTTCGGCGATCACACCCTCGTCCATAAATATCACGCGGGTGGCAACCTCACGGGCAAAGCCCATTTCATGGGTAACGATGACCATCGTCATACCGTCGTCGGCAAGCTCCTTCATCAGCTGAAGCACTTCTCCGACCATTTCGGGGTCAAGTGCCGAGGTAGGCTCGTCAAAGAGCATGTAGCGTGGCTCCATACAAAGCGCGCGGATGATGGCAATACGCTGACGCTGACCGCCCGAAAGCTTCTGGGGATATTCCTCCACCTTATCGGCAAGTCCGATACGGGTAAGAAGCTTCATTGCCATTTCGGTAGCTTCTTCCCTGGTCTTGAGCTTCAGCCCGACGGGAGCCGCGATCAGATTATTGAGGACGTTCATATTGTTGAAGAGATTGACGTTCTGGAACACCATGCCCATCTGACGGCGGGCAAGATTGATGTCCACGTAATTATCCTTGGCGATAGCCTTCAGCGCGGCACGGTAAGCTCCGCCCTCATGACGCTTGAGAAGATCGTTTTCGCGAATGGTACGGTATACCTCCTCGAAGATCTCCTCTTCGCTCTTGGCGGGATCTTCCTGCAGCGCCTCACCGACCATCTTCACAAAAGTCTTCGAGGCTTCGATGACCTCGCGGTGCAGATAGGGGTCGGGCGGTGTGATCAGCTTGCCGTCAAGCCAGACCTCACCGTAGGTCGGCTCCTCCAGAAGGTTCATACAGCGAAGCAGTGTCGATTTACCGCTGCCCGAGGGACCGATGATGACCACCTTTTCGCCCTCTTTGATCTCGGTCGATACGCCCTTCAATACCTTCAGGGAGTTGAAATACTTATACACGTTCTTAATTTCGATCACCGGCACGCAACCTCCTCTCTACAAGCTTGATAAGTCCCGTCACGATCAGCACGATGACAAGATAGCACAGTGCCAGCACGATATAGGGAACGATGTATTCATAGGTCGAGTTCGCAATGTTCTGGAACGCCTTCGTGATATCGACAACGGCGATAAAGCTGACCACCGAGGTCTCCTTGAGAAGGGTAATGAATTCATTGCCCAGCGTGGGGATCACGTTTTTGATGGCTTGGGGCAGAACGATCTTCAGCATCGTCTTTCCATAGCCGAATCCAAGCGCGCGTCCCGCTTCGGTCTGACCCTTGTCGACCGACAGAATGCCGCCGCGCATGATCTCCGACACGTAAGCGCCCGAGTTCAGACCGAAGGCGATGATCGCCTCCACGACCGAAGAGATATGAATGCCGAGAGCGGGAAAGAGAACGAAATGGATGATCAGAAGCTGAACGACCATAGGCGTGCCGCGGAAGAGCGCCACGTAGCCGTCGGTAAAGCGCGAAAGCACCTTCACGTACCATTTCTTCTGAGGCAGGATCTTGGTGGTTGCGAGAAGGCAACCGATCATCATGCCAATAAGCAAACCAAACACCGCTATATAAGCGGTGTTCAGTAAGCCTTGTAATACATTTTTATACCCTTCCAGCGTAATCAGCTGTCGGTAAAATGAATCCCAAGCAGCCATGGATTACTTGTTGGTGCTTTCCGCGATCATGATAGCGGGCTGCTTGTCGATGATAACAGCGTCAACCACGCCGTTAGCAAGGTCGAGAACAGCAAGCGCGCCGGTCGTGTAGCCCTTGGTGGTGAGATTCTTGAAGCCGTCGTAACCGAAGCCTTCGTCACCTGCGGTGAACATGAAGCCCGTGGTGCCGTTCTGCGTACCGACGGTGAAGGACTTAGCCTGTGCGGAAAGCTTAGCGGTGATGTCGTCAGCGCTCTTGCAGTCAGCAAATACGGTGTCATCCTCACGAACGATGAGAACCTGTGCGGATTCGTAGTATTCGGTGGTGAAGTCGATGGTCTTGAGTCTTTCCTCGTTGACCGTCATACCTGCCATACCGATATCAGCCATGCCTTCCTTAACGGAGGTGATGACAGAGTCGAATTCCATGTCATAGATGTAAAGGGTCTTGCCAAGCTTTTCAGCGAGGAGAGAAGCGATCTTCATGTCAACGCCGGTGAGCTTGTTGCCTTCGTAATATTCGAAGGGCGGGAAGTATGCGTTGGTTGCCACAACGAGGTAGTTGGCTCTGGCATCGCCCGTGGGAACAGACGAAACGGGGTTCTCATAGGTGAAGGTAGCGGTACCGTCGAAGAAGGAGTTGATGATCTTATCAAGCTCGCCGTTTTCCTTCAGCTCATCAAGAAGAGCGTTAGCGGCATCCTTCAGCGCGGTGTTTTCCTTTGCTACGGCAAAGGCATACTTTTCAGCGGTGAGTTCATACTCGGTGAATACCTTGACCTTGCTCTTTTCGTTGCCGCAGGAAGCGAACGCCATCACAGCGGTGAGAAGCATAGCAAGGCAAAGGACGATAGAGAGTGTCTTTTTCATAATCGTGATCCTTTCCGGTTTAAAATTTACGTTTTTTCCCCAAGGCAGACCGTCCGTCTTGGGCACAAGATGTATTGTAACATCACTATACCGACTTTGTCAAGCCGTTTTCATGAATTTTTTTATAAAATATTCACTTTTTTTGCATATTTTTATGCATATTCGGTATTTTATGCAGCTTTTTTTGAATACTGCATAAAATCAGTTCTTCAGCGAGTGGATCGGGGCGGGGATATGGCCGCCGCGCGCGATCAATTTGGCGGGCGAATAGCGGTTGACGGGGATGATGGGCGCGTAACCGAGAAGTCCGCCGAAGTCGATCACGTCACCGACATCCTTGCCGTAGGCGGGGATGAGACGAACTGCCGTGGTCTTGGTATTGGCAACGCCGATCGAGATCTCATCGGCGATGATGCCGCAGATGATGTCCTCGGAAAGATCCCCGGGAACGGCGATCATATCAAGACCCACCGAGCAAACGACGGTCATGGCTTCAAGCTTTTCGAGGGAGAGCGCGCCGCGCTCCACCGCCGCGATCATACCCGCATCCTCCGATACGGGAATAAACGCGCCCGAAAGTCCGCCCACACGGGAGGATGCCATCACGCCGCCCTTCTTGACGGCGTCGTTGAGCATGGCAAGGGCAGCCGTCGTACCGTGCGCGCCACAGGATTCAAGACCCATTTCTTCCAGAATATGCGCCACCGAGTCGCCGATCGCAGGGGTGGGCGCAAGCGAAAGGTCGATGATACCGAAGGGAATATCGAGCTTTTTCGATGCCTCCATTGCCACAAGCTGACCGACACGTGTGATCTTGAAGGCGGTCTTCTTGATGACGTCGGCAAGCTCGGACAGCGAGCAATCGCCCGCGCGCTTGATGGCGGATGCCACCACACCGGGGCCGGAGACACCGACGTTGATCACGCGCTCAGGCTCACCGATCCCGTGGAATGCGCCTGCCATAAAGGGATTGTCCTCGGGCGCATTGGCAAAGACCACAAGCTTTGCGCAGCCGATCGAATGATTGTCGCGCGTGAGATAGGCAGTTTCCTTGATGATCTTACCCATACGGGCAATGGCGTCCATATTGATGCCCGCCTTGGTGGAGGCAACGTTGACGCTGGAGCAGACAAGACGGGTCTCTGTCAATGCCTCGGGGATCGCCGAGATGAGATTGTCAGCACCCTTGGTCGAGCCCTTCTGAACGAGAGCGGAAAAGCCGCCGATAAAATTGATGCCGAGAGTATCCGCCGCGCGCTGCATTGCCTTTGCGACCTTGACATAGCCGTCAGGCGAGATGCCGCCACCCACAAGCGAGATGGGAGTCACCGAAACGCGCTTATTGACGATCGGGATCCCGTAGGTCTTCTCGATCTCCTCGCCTGTCTTCACGAGATCCTTGGCGCTTGCGGTGATCTTATCATAGATCTTATCGCAAAGACGGTTCTCGTCCTCGCTGACGCAGTCAAAGAGAGAGATCCCCATCGTAATGGTACGCACGTCGAGGTTTTCTTCTCGGATCATATTGATGGTTTCTAAAATATCGTGTGTATTGATCATGCCGTCACCTCAGATGCGATGCATCGTGTTGAAGATGTCCTCGTGCATCGTGTGAATGTCAAGTCCCGACTCCTTGCCGAGGGTATCCATACGGTCGACAAAGGCGTTGAAGGGCATATTGAGGGCAGAGATCTCCACCAGCATGATCATCACAAAATAGTCGGAGAGGACCGACTGCGTGATCTCAAGAATATTGGCAGAGCATTCGGCGCATTTGGCACTGACCTTCGAAATGATACCCATGGTATCCTTACCCGTTACGGTAATAACAGCTTTCATGATAAAACCTTCCTTTATAATAGATTGTATGAAAAAACAGATGGCAGATTTGCTTGACTGTATTGTAACACAGAACCGCCCCCCGATACAAGTGCGCGAACGTAGAAAAAGCGCCCGATTTTGAAAACTTTTTGTGAAAGTTTACATGTAGAACGCTCCCGCCTTTGTGAGATCCCGACTTCAAAATAGCAAAGACCCTTCGTGCGTTATGTGGGCGCTGCCCACACCTGATCAAAAACTTTTGAGAGGTAGAGGCGTTAACCAAAGCCTCTCCCCACGGGTAGCGAAGCGGCGCGAAGGTAGTGAATGACTTGCCGGGGGCAAGTCAGAGCCGGAGCGTGACCGAGCCGCAGCGAGACGGTGGCGGCGCAGCCGACGGAGAGGGCAAAGCGAGCGCTAATCGTTTACTCCCAAAAGAGTACCGCCCGAAAAAGATTCCGACAGAGATACCGTTCCATAAAACCCGCGCCTTGTGTCAGCGCTGTGGAGGAGTGTGAGCGCTGACACAAGGCTTTGTTGCAGGTATGTGGGCGCCGCCCACACCCGCGACCTTTTTGGGAAAAAGGTCGATCAAAAACTTTTAAAACGGGGTGCATCGGCAAGGGGAGAGTGAGTAAAAATTTTTTAAACGGGGGGCTGTGGCAAGGGGAAAGCAAGCGGTAAGTCGGAGAGGCGTATGGACAAGCCTTGGCGCTTGGGTGTAAATTGAGCAAATCTCTTGACTCTTTTTTCGCTCTGTGTTATACTCATAGCATAACAGCGCTTCAATGAAAGGATGCTACCATGATCCACAACATCGGCATTTTAGCTCACGTTGACTCGGGCAAGACGACCTTGACCGAGCAGATCCTGTATACCGCGGGTGCGCTCAGGCGGGCGGGCAGTGTGGACAGCGGCACGACCGCGACCGACAGCATGGCTGTCGAGCGCTCTCGCGGTATTTCGGTTCGGACCGCTACCGCCACCGCTTTGTACAAGGGTGTTACCGTCAATCTCATCGACACCCCCGGGCATATCGACTTCGTGGGCGAGGTCGAACGCTCCCTTGCCGCACTCGATTATGCCATTCTGCTGATCTCCGCCGTCGAAGGCGTGCGCGCGCACACCGAGACCCTTCTCCATGCGCTTGATGCCATGCAGCTCCCCGCCCTTGTTTGGATCAACAAGCTCGACCGCATGGGCGCCGATCCCGAAGCCATTCTGAAGGAATTGCCCGAGATCACCCACCGAAAACCCGTCCTTCTCTCTCTGACCGAGGGCTGTGAGACCGATACCCCCGTATCGCGCCCACTCTCCGGTGAGGACTTTGCCTTTGCCGTTACCGAGGCGCTCTGCGATATCGACCCCGAAGCGGAGGAAGCCTTTCTCGCCGACGGCTCCCTTTCCCGCGAGCGCGCCGATGCCCTTCTCAAGCAATCGGTGAAAAACTGCCTCTCCCTTCCCGTTCTGACGGGGTCTGCCAAGCTTTCGGTGGGCGTTACCGAGCTTCTCGATTTCATTACCGCCTACATGCCCTCCTCCGAGGAGCGGATGACCGATTCCCTTTCGGGCGTGATCTTCAAGATCGAGCATGATCCCTCCATGGGCAAGACGGCACACGTCCGTCTCTTTGGCGGCAAAATTGAAAACCGTGACGAGATCACCCTGCTGACACCCGGCAAGGGCAAGATCACTGTCAGCGATGCTGTTGAGGATGAAGCAAAAGCGCCGCCCTGTGAAAAGGTTTCCCAGATCCGTAAATTCAGCGGCAGTAAATATACCGACGCGGGGGTCGTGAAGGCAGGCGATATTGCTGCCCTCTACGGTCTATCCTCCGCTAAGATCGGGCAGTTTGTCGGCTCGTGCGCCGAGGTCTCGCCCTATCGCCTTGCCGCACCCTTTCTCCGTGTCAGAGTCACCCCGACCGATCCCTCGCCCGAGGCGATTCCCGCCCTTGCCGCCGCTCTTTCGATGCTTTCGGACGAAGAGCCGTATCTCGATGCCAAATGGGAAAACGGACAGCGCGAGATCATCATTCACACCATGGGTAAGATCCAGCTTGAGATCCTCGACGCTCTTCTTACCGAACGCTTCGGCATCAAGGCAAATTTCTCGCCTCCGACCGTCATTTATAAAGAAACCCCCTCCCGCAAGGGCATTGCGTATGCCGATTACACCATGCCCAAGCCCTGCTGGGCGGTAGTCAAGTTTGAGTTTGAACCCATGCCCCGCGGATACGGAGTGTCCTACCACGGCAAGCTTCCCTCCAATCAGTGCTTTTACCGTTATCAGACGCACATCCGCCGCTCATTTGAGGAATGTCTTGAGCAGGGACTGTACGGCTGGGAGGTCACCGACTTCAAATGCACCCTGATCGGCGGCGAGCATCACACCATCCACACCCACCCGCTCGACTTTTTCGTCTGCACACCAATGGCATTCATGAACGGGCTTCGGGATCTCGGCACAACGATCCTCGAGCCCCTTCTCACCCTGCATATCACCTCTCCCGCCGAGCTTTACGGCAAGCTCCTTTCCGAGATCATCCGTATGGGCGGCGAAGCGGATACCCCGATCATGCGTAAGGATACCGTCACCCTCTCCGCCATCGTACCCGCCGCCACCTCAATGGAATTTCCGCAAAAGCTCGCTTCGATGTCCTCGGGCAAAGCCACCCTCACCGCCGCCTTTTACGGCTACCGTGAGTGCCGCGACCAAGCCGAGCATATCTCCCCGCGCCGCGGTGTCAATCCCCGCGACCGCTCCAAGTGGATCCTCTGGGCAAGAGGCGCCTATCAGCTCGGACAGAACACGTAAAAAACAAGCTCACATCTATGAAGGATTCTTAAGGACAGCTTCCGAGAATGAAGGACTATGCGTATTGCGAAGATGGAAGAAATACTCAATGATTCGCAGTTGCCTGTGAGCCGTATGATAAACGATTTGAAAAAGAAGTGAAATGTTACACTTCATTGTGCAAAAAAAAGAGTTGACACCAACGGTAAAATGTGATATAATGACAAAAACGAATCATGATAAAGGAACCAGCTGACTGCAGAGGACGTTGGTTCTTTTATGCTTTTCAGAGGAAAATCTTATGGTCAGGAAAAAGAAATTCACACTTTCAACCACGCAGATCATATTGCTGAGCTTCCTCGTGACCATTCTCGTGGGAAGCGCGCTATTGGCATTGCCGATCAGTTCCGCAAACGGCGAAGCTGTGCCATATCTTGACGCACTATTTACAGCAACGACCTCCACCTGCGTGACAGGACTTGTTACCCTCCCCACGGTGTCAACCTGGAGCGCATTCGGGCAGATCATCATATTGATCTTAATCCAGATCGGCGGTCTTGGTATTATCACCATCATGTCCGGGCTGATGCTTCTTCTCAACAGAAAAATGGGCATCGGAGACCGATTGCTCATTCAGGATGCCTTCAATCTCAATACGATGTCGGGACTTGCCAAATTCGTTAGAAACGTACTGTTCGGCACATTGATCATCGAAGGAATCGGTGCGGCTCTTTATATGCTTGTGTTCGTTCCCGAGTTCGGTGCAAAGGGCATCTGGATCTCGGTATTCAACTCTGTTTCTGCTTTCTGTAATGCAGGCATTGATATTATTGCGGAAAACAGCCTTTGCAATTACGCCACAAATCCCTTGATCAATATCGTCACCTCCGCACTCATCATTCTCGGCGGTCTCGGGTATATCGTATGGTGGGACATACTTCGTGTCACACGGAGCCGTTCGCCAAAGAACCGCAGGATATTCAGACATCTGACCTTGCATTCCAAAATTGCAATTACAGTTACGGCAGGACTCATTCTCATTGGCGCGATCCTCATATTTGTTTTTGAATATTCCAACCCGTTAACCATCGGAGAAATGTCTCTGTTCGATAAGATTCAGGTGTCCTTTTTCCAATCCGTCACCACAAGAACAGCAGGCTTTGCCTCTGTTCCGCAAGAGAATCTGACGAACGCCTCTGCCGCTGTTTCTATTATTTTGATGCTGATCGGCGGATCGCCCGTGGGAACAGCAGGCGGTATCAAAACCGTAACCGTTGCCATCCTTATCAGCTCGGCGCTCGCTACCATCCGCAATAAAAACAGCGCAACCCTATTTGGTCGCCGTGTTTCCGAGGAATCGGTGAAAAAAGCCGTTGCCGTAGCGGTAACGTTTCTTGCCATATGCTCCGCATCAACAATACTATTGATGGCAACAAGCAGCGCATCTGCCCTGGATGCAGTCTATGAAACTGTCAGCGCGACCGCAACCGTTGGTCTTTCAAGAAATCTGACGGCAACACTGAACACCTTTGGAAAGCTTATTATCATTGTAACCATGTATTTCGGCAGAGTAGGCCCCATCTCACTTGCGGTGGCACTTGGCAGCAAAAACGAAAGCCAGAACGTCATTTCCGAGCCGACGGAAGATATCAGTATAGGATAAAGGAGAAGATCATGAAAGCAAAGAAAACCTACGCAGTCTTCGGACTTGGAAGATACGGCACAGCTGTAGCAAGAGAGCTTGTAGAGAACGGTATGGAGGTCATTGCTGTCGACACCGAGGAGAGTATCGTTAACGATGCGGCAGCATATCTTCCCGTTTGCAAGTGCGCTGATGTAACCGATGCGGAGGTCATCTCCCGTCTTGGAATCGGTAATATTGATACCGTTATCGTTTGTATGGCGAGCAACCTTGAAGCGAGCGTGATGGCAATTACGCTTTGCAAGGAGGCAGGCGTCAAGACTGTAATCGCAAAATGTGCCAACGAAATGCATCAAAAAATATTGATTCGCGTAGGCGCGGATCAAGTGGTCTTCCCCGAAAACGAATCGGGCATTCGTCTTGCCAAGAATCTCTTGAGCTCGGGCTTTATTGATATGATCTCTCTGTCAAAGGACGTGTCTATGGTTGAGATCGACGTGAAGGATGAGTGGTGCGGCAAGAACCTGATTGAATTAAATCTTCGCAAAAAATACGGATTCAATATCGTTGCGATCAAGAAAGGCGGGAAAGTCACCGTAAATATCAATCCCGAGCAGGTTCTTGATGCAGAAAGTTCTCTGATCGTGATTGCAAATACTGCGAAGCTGGGAAAACTGAAATAGGTTAAGTACGGTTGAACCATCATATTGATAACATAAAGCGTAAAGGAGAAGGCATAATGGAAATACAACTGAAAGAACTGATTGACCAAATCAAAAAAGATGGAGTGGAAGCCGCAGAATCAGAGGCGCAGGCTATCGTAAAAGCCGCAAATGACGAGGCTGAACAAATCATTCTGCGTGCTAAGGCAGAAGCGGAAAGAATTCTGCAAGAAGCTAAAAAAGAAAATGAGCGAATGACGAAATCAAGTGAGGATGCGATTCGTCAAGCAGGACGCAACCTGTTGATTTCATTCAGAGAAAGTGTAACGAGAGAGCTTAAGGCTATCGTCGGCGAAAATGTTACTGCCGCATACGAATCAGGAGCATTTGCAGAGCTGATCATACGTATTGTTGAAAGCTTTGCGAAAAAACCGGATGCGGAAGATATCGCCGTGATTTTAAACTCGCAAGACCTTAGTAAGTTGGAAGAAACCGTACTGGCAGCTCTTAAAGAAAAAATATCAACCGGTATTACTTTGAAGGCAAGTGATCATTTTGACGGCGGTTTCCGTATCGCTGTCAATAACGGCAGCGCATATTACGATTATTCGGCAGAGGCGGTTGTGGATATGCTTTCGAACTATCTTAGCCCTAAGGTTACCGAGCTTTTGAAAGAGGCGAAGTAATCACTATGGCTGAATATTATTTGATATCGCAGTTGCCGTCTTTGGATGGAATAAGTGAAAATTCACCGTTTCCGATTACCGAAGAACGATTTACAGAGCTTTGCACACGCTTTTTGGAAAAAAAGTCACAGGAGGTTATGAAAAAGCTTACGTTAGCACCTCCCAAAAACAGTGATCGTTCGGGATCTGTTTTGATCGACGCTTGGAACGAAAGCGAGAGAACCCTTCGGTTTGCCCTCGGCAAAGCTCGGGCGGAGAGAATGAAGAAGCCGTTCGATACCGAAAGCAGAATTTTTTCCATGGAGTATATCAAGGCGGCAAGCGAGGCAACAGAAATCGAAAATCCAATGGAAGCGGAAAAATATCTGAACAATTACCGTTTGAAAATCCTGGAAACGCTGAGACCCATGGATAACTTTTCTAAGGAGTATATTTTCTATTACGGAATCAAATTAAAGTTGCTTCTTCGCATGAGGCAATTTGATGCAACGGTTGGAGAAAAGGCATACAAGAATATTTATAACTCCATATTGAATGGAAACAGATCGGAGGCGAAACAATGACCGATAATAAAGGAAAGGTAGTAAGCATAAACGGAAACTTGGTGTCGGTTGAATTTGACGGAAACGTTTCTATGAACGAAATATGCTATGTTTTTGTAGGTGATACCGCTCTTAAAAGCGAGGTCATCCGTATAAAAGGTAATATCGCTCAGGTACAGGTTTATGAAATGACCGACGGAATCAAGTGCGGTGACAAGGTGGAATTCACGGGAGATATGCTCTCAGCCGATCTCGGACCCGGATTGCTCGGACAGATATATGACGGACTGCAAAACCCACTGCCTGTTTTAGCAGAACAAGCAGGTTGGTTTTTGGAACGGGGAATCTATGCAGACGGACTTAATACGCAAAAGAAGTGGGAATTCACACCTACTGCCCGTGTTGGCGACGTGATTCGTGTGGGCGAATCTATCGGAACCGTTCCCGAAGGTCCGTTCACACACAAAATTTTCATTCCCTTTTTTCTGCTTGGAAGCTATACCGTAAAATCCATTGTCAATAAGGGAAACTATACTGTTAAAGAAACAATTGCGGTGATAACAGATGAGCGAGGCCGTGAGATCCCCCTATCCATGTCTTTCAAGTGGCCTGTTAAACGCGCGATAAAATGTTATAGTGAGAGATTGGCACCTGTCGAAACGATGGAAACGAAGGTTCGCCTTATCGACTCCTTTTTCCCTGTAGCAAAGGGCGGAACCTATTGTACTCCCGGACCGTTTGGCGCGGGGAAAACCGTACTGCAGCACACCACATCCAAATATGCGGATGTAGATATTGTTATTATTGCCGCCTGCGGTGAGCGAGCGGGAGAGGTCGTTGAAACACTGACGGAGTTTCCCGAACTGATTGACCCCAAAACAGGTCGTTCGCTTATGGAAAGAACGATTATTATCTGTAACACCTCATCGATGCCCGTTGCTTCCCGTGAGGCTTCGGTTTATACTGCGGTAACACTTGCCGAGTACTATCGCCAGATGGGACTGGATGTTCTTATGTTGGCTGACTCGACTTCGCGATGGGCACAGGCAATGCGTGAAATGTCGGGAAGACTTGAGGAAATTCCCGGCGAAGAAGCATTTCCCGCATACCTTGAATCGTATATTGCGGCATTTTATGAAAGAGCGGGATATGTCCGCTTGCCTGACGGCAGCTTTGGTTCGGTTACCATTGGCGGTACCGTATCTCCCGCGGGCGGCAACTTTGAAGAACCCGTAACGCAGGCAACCCTGAAGGTCGTGGGGGCTTTTCACGGTCTTTCCCGTGAACGTTCGGATGCAAGAAAGTATCCTGCCATTGACCCGCTTATCTCTTGGTCAAAATATAACAGCGTTATTGACGGCGAAAAATTGGAATTTTGTAAAGACATTCTTCATCACGGTGACGAGATCGGCTCAATGATGAAGGTTGTCGGTG
>JAFVYN010000092.1 GCA_017508605.1 Clostridia bacterium | reverse complement strand
TGAGGCTCTCAACTGGCATACCAGCGATCCCAAGCAGGGCGACTATACCGAGGAATATCAGGCATTTTACCATGAGGAGCTGATCCGACAGCTCTTTACCCGCAAGTACATGTGGGCAACACACGTATGGAACATGTTTGACTTCGGTGCGGATGCCAGAGCCGAGGGCGGCGAAAACGGACAGAATCACAAGGGTCTTGTGACGATGGACAGAAAGTATAAGAAGGACGCGTTCTACGCTTACAAGGCGTGGCTTTCCGATGAGCCCTTTGTGCATCTCTGCGGCAAGCGGTATATCGACCGTGTTGAGGACGTGACAAAGGTCACGGTGTACTCCAATCAGCCCGAGGTAGAGCTGTTTGTTAACGGCAAGAGCCTCGGCAAGAAGACGGCTGACGATCATTTCTTCTATTTCGACGTGCCGAACGTCGGCGAAAGCAAGCTGACCGTGAAGGCGGGCGAGCTTTGTGACGAGGGCGTGATCCGTAAGGTCGATGAGCCGAATATGGACTACGTGCTGAAGGAAGTCGGCGCGGTGCTGAACTGGTTTGACGTCACGGTCATCGACGGCCGCTATTCGCTGAACGATACCATTGCCGACATCATGAAGTCGAAGCGCGGCAAGCTCTGGTTCATCGGTACGATGCTGAAGGTCAAAAAGAAGATGAACGCCGCGAAGAAGGGCAAGGGTGACAAGAAATCGGGCGGCTTTGACGTCGATCTCGGCGCGGGCGGCGGTCTGATGGAAATGATGGGCGGCTTTACCGTTCTCCGTCTGACGAGCATGATGGGTATGATGAACGTAAGCTTTACGAAGGAAGAGCTTCTCAAGATGAACAAAAAGCTCAACCGCATCAAGAAGCCCAAGCAGTAAATCGTATAGCAGCATAAAAAAACGACCCGATCCGAGTCTCTCGGATCGGGTCGGATTCTTTTGTCAGTCGAATGCCCAGCCGAGGTAGGCGGGCGGGGGAAGAGCGGGTGACGAGAGGGGATAATAGAGCGAAAAGGGAACTTCGTTCCCCACGGTGCGAAAGCTGTAGGTCTGAAAGCCCATGGCGGCGGCGATCGAAGCGGGGAGGCTTTCAGAATTTTCTTCAAGCGGGAGAAATTCGAGCGCGGAAAGCACGCTTTTATCCTCGGGCTGATCCTTATACAGCGCAAAGATTGCTCCGTCACAGCGGTAAAAGTCAGAAAAACGGGAAAGAAACGAGAGGCTTTCGTCCTTTTGTCGGACGCCGCCCTCGGGAAGGGCTGTTTCCCGAAGGGCGAGATAGTCCTCGGGCGACAGCGGAGTGAGGGCGATGGGATCCTTCGCGATGCCCCGAAGAAAAGTAAGACCCGACGCGGGGCGGTATGCGAGCTTTTCGTAAAATCCGAAAAGAGAGGCTTCCCCCGGCACGAGAAGGGAGGCGGCATAGCCGCATGTTTGCAGATGACGGTGGGTATATTCCATCAGCATACGGGAAAGCCCCCGTCCGCGGTGGCTTTTTTTGGTAGCAACCGCATAGAGATAGGCGACCTTTTTGCCATAGGCCGCAGCATCAAGCCAATAGAGGACGGCAACGGGGATGCCATCCTCGGTGACAGTCAGACAGCGCTCGGGCGAGAAAGCGGTTTCAAAAAAGCATCGGATGAAGTCCTCGTCATCACCGAATGCCTCCTGCCAGAGCGCAAAGAGGGCGGGGTAGTCGCCTTTGTCGGGATGCTTAATAATCATAGCCGTCCTCCAGAAGACAAGCCCAGCACTTTTCGATCATGTGATGGGGATAATAGCTCTTTTTTGCTTTGCGTAGCCCTTCAAGACCCATGTCCTCTTCACGGTCGAGAAAACGGATCTCGGGATATTTTTCACGGATATAGCGGGCGAATTCCCGATTGATGGCGGCGTACGCGCCCTGAATGTCGGAGCAAGCCTTTTCAAACTGCACATCGAAGGTGTCGTTTGAGAGGCGGCTGCCGAGCGTGAAGGCGAGGAGCTTGTTTTCGTGAAGAAGCACGATCCCGTCGAGCGAAAGCTCGTCAAAATGCGAAAAGGCTCGCTCCAGGGCGGCTTTTTCCATATGCAGATCGGCATGGGGATCGGCTTCGAGGCGCTCGGTATACCAGTCATTCAGCATCTCGCGGACTTTTGGAAGGATTGCTTTTGTGATGGGACGGATCTCATATCCCGGGTAACTCTCCTCAAAGCGACGGAGATGATTTCTTTTTTTCTGATAATTCTTCCCCTTAAGGTCAGCAAGATCGTCGATTGCGTAAACGTAATCGAAGGAGCCTTCGTCACAGTGAAAGCGGAATCGGTTGGGGTAGAGCGCTTCTACCGTTCGGATATTGTCTTCGCTGAGGCCCGTGATCCGACAGGGGATCCCGCGGGCGGCGGCATCCTCGATGATGGCGTCGAGCAATTCCTTTTTGTTTTCGCCAAGGGGGTAGGGGGAGACGGTGCGGCGGTTGAACTGGGAGAAAAGAAGAGCGCCCTGCTCGGTGAAGGCGATCTGCTGTCTGCCCCAGAGATAGAGATTCGCGAAGGTGAATTCGCATCCCCTCCGCGGCTCGGAGAAGAGGAGCGTTTCGTATGCTTTCTGATCCTCGGGGGTGATCCTTCGGAAATTGACGGTGTTTCGTTCGGTTTTCGGTATCATGACGGTATCCTTTTTCATTTGATAACAGCATACCCCATATGAGGGATGCTGATGCGGAGGGTGTGTGGATCTTGAAAAGAAAACCCCGACAAAGGCTCTTTTCGGGCATTTGTCGGGGCTGTCATATCGGTATGCCTTACGGTGCTGAGAGGGTATTTCCCGTGACGGTCACGCCCCATGCTTCTTCGGCGGCGCGCTCGGGCTCTGCCTGAATGGCGGTCGCGAGGATCTCGACGGCGAGATGATAGCCCTCGGGGGCTTCGGTGTGAAGAGTCACGCTGTCAAGAAGAACGTCGGTGAGGGCTGTGGGATCGACGGAGGCGGTATAGTACCAGTATCCGTCCGAGCCAAGCTGCCAGGAGGTACCGTAGGTGAGGGTATAGTCAGTGCCGTTTTTGGGGGCTTCGCCGTGTATGAGATGGCTGTCGGTATCCAGCACCCAGTTGACGACGATCGCGGCGCGGATGAAGGCGGGGATGTCGCCTGTATTCTGAATGCTGACATCCTCGGGCAGGCCGTTCACGGCGGTTTTTAGAACCTCGCATCTGACAAAGGTGGGAACAAAGGTATTGGGCAGTTCCTCACTGCGGCTGATGAGAAGCGCCGCCGTCACCCCCACGCTGAGGATCAGCACAAGGGACAGACTCAGAATGAGAACGAGCGCCTTTTTCGAAGGGCGTTTTTGGATCTTGGGCATAAACTGCCTCCTTTGGATTTACGGGGTGATCGAATGGGCGTTGCCGTCGAGCCAATGGGTATGCTCGCGGGTATTGTCGAATGCCAGCAGGTTGTTTGCGGCATCGACGGTCAGCGTGACACTGCGCTCGGTGGCGGGGTTTTCGTAGCGCCATGACCAGTCGGTCATTTCGGTGACGGTATAGCTGCCGATGGGGAGGGTGGTCACGGTGACGTAGCTGTTGTCAAGCACCGTTACGGTGAGATCGACCGTTTCGGTCGGAGTCCCCGCGACACCCTTTACGCGGAAGAGGAATGCCTGGGGCGTGTCGACCGACGAGGTATTCGATACCGAGATCGTGAAGTCTGTGTAGTTCGGCTCAAACTTGGCATAGAAGACCGTGCCGTCCTTCCAGATCGTGTCCGCCGCTTTCTGCGGAACGAGACGGTGATCGGCATCGACCCAGGAGGGATCGACAGGGCTTTGGCAGGCGGTATCGGTAAACCAACCGACGAAATGATAGCGTGCGGAGGGAATCGGCAGGGAGCCTGTGGGTGTACCCGTGATTGCCTGCACGTTTTCGGATGTGATGCTGAGCGTTCCCGAGTCGATATTACCGAGGATCTCGTATTTCAAAGAAACGGTCGATTCGGTATAGAGGAATTCAATCAGGTTCTGATCGGAATTCATCGAAAGTGCCAGGGTCTTGACGTTTTCGCTGACGAGGGTATAGCCGAGGCCGGAGAGGTTCTTGGCGTACTGCACGATCTGTTCGCCGAACATACCCGTGCCGACGGTTGCGGTGTACAGCTCGGCTTTCGTGACGCTGTCGAGGTACTTGACGGTATAGGTAACGTCATTTCTGTCATAATAGAACTCAATGAGCATACCGTCAGCACCGAGGGTGGCGCTGATGGAGGTGTCGCTTGCCGTGACAGGGCTTTGATTGATCAGGGTCTTTTCGGGAACAAAGCGAAAGCCTGTCAGGGTGATGGCATCGACGGTATAGGTCTTTCCGATCTCACCGACGGTATCGACCGAGCGGTATTCACGGTAGGTGCCGCCCTGAATGTTTTCGATGTAGTGGACCACGCGGTAGTAGGCGTGCTCTTCATCGGAGGCGTAATGGAAGGTAATGACATTGGCATCGAGAATGCCGTCCTTATCACTGTCCTCGCCCGAGGCAACGAGAACAAGGCGCTTCTGATAGGCGTCGGGCATCATTTTCTCGACGCGCACGAAGGTCTCGGTGACGACGGACAGATTGTTGTCGGTCACCTTTTTATCGGGCAGAACGCTTGTGCCGTTTTCGTCGACGTAGCGCACCAGATAGGGCATGGATTCCACGAAAACGTAGTAGAAGGTAAATTCATGTGTGCCGTCCACACTCATGGTGATGGTGTGGCTGTTCGTGAGGGGATAATAGCCGACCTCATAGCCCGTGTACAGCTCGCTGCCTGCCTTGGCATAGAAGGTCAGGTTGTTGCCCGCAATGGCAGAGCCTACGGTATCGTCGGCAATGGGAGTATCGGTGCCGTGCAGCTTGTAGTGAACGGTGTAATTGACCGATACGTGCGAGCTCCACTTGGCGTAGATGTTGAGATCCTTGGTCACGGGAATGCCCGTGAAGACAAATGCCTTCTCGACGGTCTCGCCGCCGACGGTCTCCTGATAGAACCAGCCCTGGAAGATATAGTTGCCGTTTTCCACCGTTTCATGGGGGGACGCGGCAAATTCATTGTGGTAGACCGACTGCGTCGCGCCGATCTGCTCGGTGAGGTTGGCATCCTTATAGACCTTGACAGTATGTTTGATGGGCTCCCACTTGGCATAGAGCATGAGGTCGCCGATGGGCATCGTGAGGGTATTCCAGTCGACCTCGGTACCGTCAAAGCAACCGGGGGAGGTATACCAGCCCGCAAAGCTGAAGGCGTTCGGTTCGAGGGTCAGGGGGTAATCGGGAACGAAGTCATATGCCGAAAGTCCCGCACCGAAGGGAATGCCCGTGACGGTCTTATCAGTGATGACGTCGCCGTTGTTGTTGAATTCAAGCTTGTGGTCGACAACACGGGTGTAGTAGAAATTGACGTTACCGTTCTGGGTACTGTTGTAGCTGATCTGTGTGCCCGAAAAGGCGGGATCGGAGGCAAGCTGCGTATAGCCGAAGATATCAAAGAAGTCTTCTGCCTTGGTGATGTAGTTATAATTTGCCTTGACGGTGGTATACAGCTTGAAATAGCGGTTCTGATAGCTGACGTCATACGCTTCGCCCGACAGCACCTCAAGATAATAATTCATTGTGAAGGTATTATAATTCGCGGTGCTGACCGTCAGGGTGAAATCGTCACCCGGCATATAGTCAATGTAGACAAGTACCTGCGTATACGCCGTCGAGCCTGACGGTGTCCAGCGCTGACCGTCATCGTAGACCTTGCCGTTGTCATCCACCATCGGCCAGACGTCCGAGAGGGACTGCTGATATTTCTTATAGATGATCTTGACGGTATTATTACGGCTTTGGCTGTTGCAGGTCGAGGAATGCGTGTGTCCCTCGGGAATGCCGCAGATGAGGACGTAGCAGGCATCGGTGTGAATATGCTGATCCTCGCCGCAGGAATAGCTGTAGCAATGATCCTCGTGAGTGTGGAGGGTATCCTTGTAGCAGGCGTCGGTATGGGTATGCTCACTGAGAGCGCACTGACAACCCGACACGCCGTGGGTATGCTCGGTATCATAGCCGCAGGTGGGGTCGACGATCGTGCCGTTCGCAACGTTTCGGTTGTAGCGATACCATGAGCCTTTGATATAAATATAGCGGTTACTCGAGTTTCTGCGGTAGATCTGACCGTCTACGGGGGAGGAGGGAGCGCCGATGGGAGTGCTGTTCTGACGGGTTCCGACATTTGACCAGCAGGAGGAGGTGTGCGTATGCTCCGAAAGACCGCAGCAAGCCGAGGTATGTGTGTGTTCGGTCTTGCCGCAGATGATACAGGCATCGGTATGCGCGGTATGTTCGGGGGTGGGGCAGATCAGCGTTGCCTGACAGGTGCTGTCATGCACGTGACCCTTGTTACAGTATGCCTGATAACAGCTATCCCCGTGGGTATGGTTCGTCTCGATGGTACAAAGACCGGGCGCGACAATGGTCAGCTGATAGCGGTTTCGGGTGTAGTAAACGTTGACGACCGTCGAGCCGTCGCCTTCGACCAATACGTTTTTGTCGGTGCGCTCGGAATGGAAGGTGAAATACTCTTCGTCATCGATGCCCGCAACCTCGCTGATACGGTCAGCGCCGCTGACGTACGAGCCTGACATGGCGGGCAGATCGGGGAGATATCCCCAATAGCTGAAGGAATCGTTTTCGGCATTTTCCTGCCAGAAGACCATGGTATAGGTGGTTTCCTGCGTGATCCAGCGTGCCCGATAGGTCAGATTGGCGTTCGGCACGGTGATCATGGCGGCATTGATATCAAACTGCGATGCCTCGGCGGTGGTGGGGGTCCTGCCGTTGTAGGAAACAAGCTCCCAGCCGTCGAAGACATAGCCGTGACGGACGGGGTGATTCGCGCCCACCGTCATGCCGTAGCGTGTATAGACGGGTTCGGTACCGAAACCGCCGTTCATGTTGAAGTCGATGAGATAATAATTACGGTCATAGCGGATCTCGACGACCGTCGAGCCGTCGGCGGCAACGGTCATCTTTTCATACGCCAGCGCCTTGAAGCCGGGAAGCTCTGCCTCGGTCAGTGCCAGTCCGTCGGGAACGGTACTGCCCGTCAACGCCTGTCCCTGCGTGATGATGTCATAGGTGGGGGAGTAGGCATCGTCAAGAAGATCCTGCAGATGGTGATGTACGTAGAAGTTGACGAGGGTCGGCTCGTAAATGACGTTGATGACGATATTGCTCTGAATGTCGGTATAATCGAGAACGACACTTGTCGCGTCGATATAGTCATCACCGACACGGCGGAAGGGTGCGTAGCCCACAACGGTGGGGCTGGGGACGGTTGCCGAGAAGCTTGAGCCCTTGGCAACGGTGGCGCCATACGGCTCAAAGGCGATGGCATTGTTGTCAAAGAGATAGTTGATGACGATCGAGAAGGTCTCGAGGGTCTCACTGCCCGACGCACCGAGAGGGGATACGGGTCTTGTGACGATCTCGGGAAGCTCGTCCTTGATCTCATACGAAAGGGTAACAGTCAGGGGGACGGTGTAGGATACCACCGCACCCTCGGTGATGGCACAGCGCACAACGGCTTTGCCGTCGGCAGTCAGCATATTGCCGATGAGGGCATAGGTGAGGGAAAGATCGCGTCCCTTGGCGTCAAGAATATCAACGTAGCGGCTGGCATTCTCGGGATCGAGGATCTGCCACTGATAGGTTGCGGCGGAGCGGTTGTTTCCTGCCGAGACGGTGAGCTTTTCGCTTTCGCTGACGGTCAGCGAGGTGACGGGTCTGCCCTCATGGGTGATGGCAATGCCGTCGATCGGGCTTTCGGTCGGAGCGGTTTCGCTTCCCTCGGCATAGATACCGAGCGAGAAGGCGGGAATGGCGGTGATCAGTGTCGCCAGAACGAGAAGCAGGGAGAGAAGACGGTGTGTGTATCGCATCAGGCGTTCCCTCCTTCCTCGGGCCATCCCGTAGCGTTGAGGGGAGATATACCGTTATTTCCCGATTGCAGGGCGTGAACGGTAAAGTCGAAGGTGATCGTGCTGTCTTTATAAAGATTTCCCATGGTTTTGTCAAAGGTGACCGCGGTGAAGAGCGGTGCGGTCTCGCCGCCGCTCTCAAGGGGTGTCAGATAGTAATAATAGCCGTCATGGAGCATCCAGACGCTTTTGTTGAGTGAAAGGGTGATGAGCGAGGGGTCGATCTCGTCGGCACGGCTCTGCATGGCGGCGGCAAGGGTAATGACCTCGTCGACACCGATGCGGATGTATACGGGAAGAGAGCCTGTGTTTCTGACAGCGATCGATCTTTGAACGGTCATTCCCGGCATGATGCGGATCGATCCGTTTGGTAGAACGGCTTCGGAGGCAGACGTTTCGATCAGCTCCACGTGCATATCACCGGTGGAAATGCCGCCGCCCGAGGTGCTGACGGAATCGGTGAAATAGGCATAGGTGCTGTAGGCGAAGGTCAATACCGTAACGAGAAACAGGGCAACTGTTGTGACGATCTTACATTTGGTACGGTTCACTGCATGGCTCTCCTTTCGTTAAAATCGTGTCAAGATAGCTTGGCGCAGAGCAGCGACGTAGAAAAGAGGCTCTTTTCTAATTCGCTGTTCTGCGCCCTGCTGTGCAGGGTGCGTTATCCGAGTTAAGTGAAATGAAAATGATCGGGAAAAGCGGCGGTCATGGCATCGTAGCAGCTCGAGAAACCGAAGCTCTGAACGGCAAATGCCTCAACCGTGATCTTGAATTCTCTCATTTCGTAAATATCCCCGTTATTCCACTCGGTGGGGATCCTGAACGTGTCGAAGACTGTGACCGACTCGCCGGGCTGAAGCTTGGTATTCACGAAGAAATATAATTCGTATTCGCCGTTTATTCTGTCGGAGACCTCAGCGATCGCAAAGCTGTCGGTATAATAGGTATCAGGGATACCGTTCCAGTTGCCGAAATGGGAGCCTTGCTCGAAGAGTGTTTTGATGATACCGCCGTCGAGAATGAGCGAAAAGTCGATATTATCGTCGCCATCTTCTCCGAGGAGCTTGTGAATGTCGCCCGCGCCGTCGGTCAGGGTGACCTTGGCGGCGATCCAGGCATCTTCACTGCCGGTATTCAGAATGAGGGGGTCTTTGTCGATCGTCTGACCGGGATAGATCTTGCCGTAATTATGGATCACACCCGTTTCGGTACCGATCACACGGTCCTTGGCGGTGTCCTTGATGAGATTGCCCGCGGCATCCGGGGTGACGGCGGCTTCGGACAGCTCGATATAGACGTTGCCCGCGGTGTAGACGTTTTCGGTCTTCTTGGTATCGGTGAAGTAAGCAAGGGAGGCGCCCGAGATCGTCAGAGCGGCAAGGCTGACGAGAAGGGCGATCAGAATTATCAGTTTACGTTTCATGTTATGACTCCTATGTTGACGCCATGAGTGTTTCCCAGCCCGCCTCGGCAGTCTCGACCGAGATCTGCTGAATGGCATAAGCGGAGAAGGTCAGTGTCGGATTTTGAGAAATGTGACTCATCATTTCCTCGGTGACGGTGTCCTTGACGGTGACGAGGTCGTTTTCGAGAATCGCAAACACGTTGTCGGTGTTTGCTTTTTCGACCCGGCGGAAGTATACGTTATCGTATCCTTCCAGCTTTTGCCAGCCGCTTGCCACGGTGTAGGACAGGTAGGAAGAAAAGGTATCCGATGCGTCAAGCTTGACGTAAAGCCAACAGCTGTCGCTGCCGTTTTTGACGGTAACACGGGGGTCTTTGCCGATCTCTGTTCCCGGTACGATGGGATAGGTGTTTCCCGTCGTTTCGGTTAAGCTGATCGTGATATTGCCTATCGTAAAGGTGTTGGTTACGGAGTTTGAGACGGCAGTCAAAAACGCGACTGTTGCGCCGACCGTAGCCAAACACAGGCATATGATCAATAAGGACATCAGCAGAGAAGAAGAGCGTCGTTTCATGCCGTCTCAAGCCTCCTTTCAGGTTAGAATGAAATCAGTTTTGCAGTAGATCGCAAAAATACAGATTAAGGTGCGGTGGGATCAGGGACAGGAACATAAGCATCATCTCCGGTCTTGGTGGAGTCATAGGGGTTAACGGGATTGACGATGCCGCCCTCATAAGGATAGGTCGACTTGAGTGCGTCCCATGCGGTCTTAGCAACGTTGCCGTCGTTGACGGTAAGCGTGCTCTGGATACCGAAGCCGGTAAAGGTTACTTTAGCGGCAGCGTACAGGGTGATATCGATGCCTTTGTCTGCGACGGTGAATTCTTCGCAGAGACTGAATTCACCTTTAACAGTGTTACCGGTCTTACCTGGAATCGAATTCTGGCTTTCTTTGTTGACAGCAACAGGTGTAATTACGCCGGTTGCTGGGTCACGCGTGCCGTATACCCAAACAATTTCAACGCCGTCGCCACTCTGGACAAATTCTACCCAACCGTTGTTTTCCATCTGCTTGCGCATTGTGGGGTTGCCGTCTTTGTTGGTTGAGGCAGTAACGTTACCTGCTTCGATGGTGCGGATCTGGTTGGAGCTCTTGACAAAGAGGTACATGCTATCGGTGGAGGTAACGCGGATGGTGGGATCCTTGGCGTAGGTTTTACCGTCAACCAAGTGATAGGTGTTGGTATCAACCTCTACGTTGGGATCAGCTGTGCCGTCTATAGGGTCGACTTTGTGTTCAAACATGGTCATCGAGACATTACCAACGGTAAACACGTTCGAAACGGCCGAGGACGCGGTGAGGTATGCAACAGTTCCGGCGACGGAGGCGGCTACGAGAGCGGCGGCCGCGAGGATGACTGCTACAAGGGTGAGTAGTTTCTTTTTCATTGTTATTTTCCTCCTTAAGAAAATAATAAAATTTACAAAGATCTATAGGATGCCTTGGGGCTGTGTGCCTCAGGGCTTGTCCTCGGGTGGAGTGGGGGTATCTGCCGCGCCTTCGGTATCGGGCGGGGTGGGGGTGTCTGTCGCGCCGTCGGTGTTCTGATCGCCCCGGGCTTTGCCCGAAGCATCGCCCGAAGCATCGGCAGGGGCTTTGGGCGTATCGTCCTTGCCGAAGAGAAGGTCGGGCAAGAAGACGAGAACGAGAAGGACGACGGCAAAGGCGATGGCGATATACAGCCCGGGGGGAGTTTGCACGAAGTGGGCGAAATAACCGAGCGCGGGGATGGTGAAGATCACCTTGCCGATGACGTTGTTTTCGTGGACGGGCGTGCCGTCTTCGGTGTTGTTGGCGATACCCTTGGTGCGAAAGCGCAGAACTGTGGGATCATCCTCATCGGGCAGGATCTCGACGATACGGTGTGTGACAACGGTGGAGGAATTCAGCATGTAGGTGATATCGTCGCCAACCTTGAGATCTTCGGGGTCTGCCTTGACCACGTAGACGAGAGAGCCGACGTGATATGCGGGCTCCATGGAGCCTGACAGAACGGTGTAAGGATGGATGCCGAACAGCCTGATACCCGCCAACAGAATGGCAAGGATCACGACCGCGGCAAGCAGTGTCGAGGTGACGATATTGAACCCTTTTTCAAAAGCTTTCACGGTGGGGATACTCCTCCATAGTACTTCATTTTATTCTACTACAAAACATGAAAAAAATCAAGAGGAAAGACTGCTGTTTTTATGATAAAATAAATATATTTTTGAACGAATGATAAATAAACCGCGCTTGTCCGACGTGTGGTGCGAAATCGGTCTTTCGGTCTTTACAAAAAGGAATTTTTGTGGTATACTGCAAAAGAGATCCTTGGTATGACTGCGCCCTTCGGGGCATACTGACTTTATGATTCTCTGAAAGAGAGGTTTTTTTATGAAACTTGCGTTTTTTGATACCAAACCGTATGACAAGCCGTCCTTTGACCGCTATGCCAAGGCGGCGGGAATCAAAGTGAAATATTTTGAAGCCAAGCTGAACGAAGATACCGTGGAGCTTGCCAAGGGGCATGACGCGGTCTGCGTGTTTGTCAACGATACCGTAAACGCGGCGGTGATCGACCGCCTTGTGGCGCTCGGCATCCGTATCGTGGCACTGCGCTGTGCGGGATTTAACAACGTGGATGTGAAATACGCCTTCGGAAAGGTCCACGTGCTTCGTGTTCCCGCCTACTCACCCTATGCCGTGGCGGAGCATACCATGGCGTTACTTCTGACCTCCATCCGCCGCATTCACAAGGCATACATCCGCACGCGCGATTTCAATTTCTCACTTGTCGGAATGACGGGCTTTGATCTCCACGGCAAGACGGTGGGCGTTGTGGGTACGGGTAAGATCGGCCGCTCGTTCATTAACATCTGCCTCGGCTTCGGCATGCAGGTGCTGGCATATGACAAATATCCCGCAAACGATCTTGCAGAGCGCGAGGGCGTTCGCTACGTGACCCTTGACGAGCTGTTTGAAAAGAGCGATATCATCTCGCTGCATTGTCCCTTGACCGAGGAGACCTACCATCTCATCGACAATGAGACCATTGAGCGCTGTAAACGGGGCGTGGTGATCCTCAATACCTCACGCGGTGCGCTTGTGGATGCCGAGGCACTGCTTTCGGGCATCAAATCGCGTAAGATCGGTGCCGCCTGCCTCGACGTGTATGAGGAAGAGGCTGACCTTTTCTTTGAGGACTTTTCGGGACATATTCTCGAGGACGATACCCTCGCCCGCCTCATTTCGATGCCCAACGTGATCGTGACCTCGCATCAGGCGTTTCTCACCGAGGATGCCCTTGACAATATCGCCGAAACCACGGTTGAAAATATCGTGTCCTTTACCGAAAAGGGCGAATGCCCCAACGAAGTCTGCTTCCGCGGCGGCGTCGCCGAAGACTGCAAAAACGGAAAATGCTTCGGATGACCGTGATATAATCGTGATATAATAAAACAGAGCAAGCCTTGGCTTGCTCTGCTTTGTTGTTTTATGGGGTCAGATCAATACTGTGTCAGAATCAGCCCATGACACGGCCGATGATGGTATTGTTGAAGACTCCGAACCTTGCCCAAGGCATACGGGCGGTTTTCGGAGTTTTGATCGGGTATTGGAATACGGGCATCGGGAGGGTACGGAAAAGGCTTTTACACGAAGGGCGAGAAGTCACCGCCCGAGCCGTAGTGGGGGATGAAGGCGGGGATCTCGTCAAGGGTGGCGGTGATGATATAGCTGCCGTTTTTGTCGACGATCCCGTATTTCTGATCAATGCGGATGATGATATAGCCATCGGCAAAGAGGGAGGTGCAGTTTTCGTATTTGGTCTCGATGACGAAATTGCCCTTTTTGTCGATGAAGCCGTAGCGTTGATTGTAGGAGACCGGAGCGATCCCGTCGGCAGTGAAGCTGCCCGCTTTTGTGAAGCTCAGCGGGATGACCTCCTTACCCGAGCGGTCGACGTAGCCGTACATACCGTTTTTGCCGACGTAAGCGAGGTCGTTCTCCCCGAACGCCGAGACGAGGCTGTAGTCATCCTTGCCGAGAAGCTCGCCCTTTTTGTTGATATAGGCGCAGCCGTTTTCGGTAAGAACGTACGAAACGCCCTTTTTGTCAAAGGCGGCGGCATCCCGATAGAGAAACTCGATGGCGGTAAAGCCGTTATCGTCGATATAGC
>JAFVYN010000091.1 GCA_017508605.1 Clostridia bacterium | reverse complement strand
GATGACCTCAATAATGAAGTGGTCTTCATTGACATGCATACCCTTCTGGCAGGAGCATTCATAAGCAACGCCGGGACCCATGATCTCGGTAAGACCGTAGATATCATACGCCTTGATGCCAAGCTTCTTTTCGATGACACGGCGCATTTCCTCAGTCCAGGGTTCAGCACCGAAGATGCCCGCCTTCAGCTTGATCTTGTCAAGCGTAATGCCTGCTTTTTCAAGCGATTCGGCAAGATACATGGCGTATGAAGGAGTGCAGCAGAGAATATTCGAGCCGAAATCCTGCATGATCGTAATCTGACGTTCGGTATTGCCCGACGATACGGGAAGCGCGATCGCACCAAGGCGGCGCGCACCGCGGTGAATACCGAGACCGCCTGTGAAAAGTCCGTATCCGTAGGAGTCGTGTACGATGTCAGTTTTTCCACAGCCTGCGGCGGCAAGCGCACGGGCACAAATATCACCCCAGATCGCAAGATCATTTTCGGTATAGCCTGCTACAATCTGTTTACCCGTTGTACCGCTTGATGCGTGCATCGTGGCAATCTGTTCCATCGGTACGGCAAAAAGTCCGTAAGGATAGGTATCACGCAGGTCGTTCTTGTAAGTAAAGGGAAGCTTGTGAAGATCGTCGATCGACTTGATGTCATCCGGCGTCAGACCGAGTGCTTGCATTTTTTCACGGTAGTGGGGAACGTTATCATAAATATGCTTTATGGTACGAACAAGACGTTCATTCTGCCACTCGGTGAGCTGCTCGCGTGAGGCAGTCTCAATTTCTTTTTGCCAATATTGTTCCATGAGAATCATTCCTTTCAGCATTTATGCGTTGTAGCCGAGCGAAAAGGCGGTTTCGTTCAAAGCAACAAATTTGGGTGCAACGGTATTCTTGATGGCATTCAGCCATTTTTCGTAGGGGATGGTAAGATATTTCGCGAGTCTGCCCATCAAAGCGATGTTGACAGCGCGGGAAGAGCCTGCCTTCTCGGCAATGGCGAGGGCGTCAAAGCTGTCAATGGAGGCACCCTTAGCCGCAAGCTTCTCAAGAATATCAGTGGGATAGGTGGCAACACCCGTGATCACGGGCATGGGATCAATTTGTTGGGTATTGACGATGATCTTGCCGTCCTTGGCAAGGTAGGAGGCGTAGCGCGCGCCTTCGAGCTTTTCGAAGGAGACGATGAAATCCGCTTCGCCTTCGTCAATGATGGGAGAGGTGACCTTATCACCGAAGCGGACGTAGGTGACGACCGAGCCGCCGCGCTGACTCATGCCGTGTACTTCAGAGACCTTAACATCATAGCCTTCGTCAACGAGGAGTCTGCCGAGCAGCTTGGAGGCAAGAAGAGAACCCTGACCGCCGACACCGACGATCATAATATTGGTGGTTTTCACAGTCATTTTCCTCCTTACTTATTTTCGCCGATGGCGTCAAAATGACAGAGCTGTTCACAAACGCCGCAACCGACACAGAGGGTGGCGTCGATCTTAGCTTTGCCGTTCTTAATGCTGATCGCGGGGCAACCGAGCTTCATGTACATTTTACAGGTGCGGCATTTGTCGGGATCGATCACAAGCGCAGGCTTGGTCTTGACACTCTTCAAAAGCACGCAGGGGCGACGGGAGATGATGACCGAAGGACCTTCATACTGAAGCTCTTCTTTGAGTACTTTGTCGCAAGCGGCAAGATCGTAAGGATCGACCACACGGACACGTTCGATACCGACAGCGTGGCAGAGGGTCTCAAGATCGATCTTAGCGGCGGGATCACCCTTGATGTTGTAGCCCGTGGTGGGGTTCTGCTGATGTCCCGTCATACCCGTGATCGAGTTGTCAAGAATGATGACGGTCGAATTCGAGGCGTTATAAGCAATATTGACAAGACCGGTAATGCCCGAATGCATGAAGGTGGAGTCGCCGATGACGGCAACGGTCTTTTTGGCGTTTTTATTGTCGGTGGCTTTGTTGAAGCCGTGAATACCCGAGACCGATGCACCCATGCAGAGCGTGGAGTCGACTGCCGAAAGGGGCGCGACCGCGCCGAGGGTATAGCATCCGATGTCACCGATGACGGTGATCTTGTTTTTCGAAAGGGTATAGTACATACCGCGGTGAGGACAGCCCGCGCACATCACGGGAGGACGGACGGGGATCGTCTCGTCGAGAGCGAAGCCTTCCTTGACAGGAAGACCGAGTGCCTTGGCAACGGTATTCTGCGAGAATTCGCCGATCATCGAGAAGAGCGACTTGCCCTCAACGGTAACGCCGATGTTGTTGCAGTGCGTTTCGATCACGGGGTCAAGCTCCTCGCAAACGATGACGCGTGAGAGATCTTTGGCAAAATTCTTGATTCTTTCCACGGGAAGGGGATTGACGAGACCAAGCTTCAGGATGCTGACCTTGTCGCCTGCCACTTCCTTGACGTACTGATATGCCGTACCCGAGCAGATCACACCGACTGTCGCGCCTTCGACAAGCTCTTCACGGTTGAAATCGGTGGTTTCGGCAAGAGCTGTGAGCTTTGCCGTGCGCTCCTCCACGAAGGGATGGCGTTTTTTGGCATTGCCCGGCATCATGACGTACTTGGCAATATTCTTTTCATAAGGCTTTTCGGGAATGGGGAGGGGCTCGCCTTCCTCAACGATGCTCTGCGAGTGCGCGATTCTCGTGCAGGTGCGGAAGAGAACGACGGTGTCATAGTCCTCAGAGAGCTGATACGCGCGTTTGGCAAAGGCAAGAGCCTCGGCGGAATCGGCAGGCTCCAGCATGGGAACCTTGGCGGCGATAGCGTAATGGCGCGAATCCTGTTCATTCTGTGAGGAGTGCATCGCGGGGTCATCGGCAACGCAGATGACCATGCCGGCATTGACACCGGTATAAGAGAGGGTAAAGAGAGGGTCGGCGGCAACATTGAGGCCGACGTGCTTCATCGCGCACGCCGAACGGACACCGGCAAGCGCGGCACCGAAGGCAGCCTCACAAGCGACCTTTTCGTTGGGTGCCCATTCGCAGGTAATGGCATCATTTTTGGCGGCGAATTCGGTAATTTCGGTAGAGGGTGTACCCGGGTAACTGGATATGAAGCGGCATCCGCCTTCAAAAAGACCGCGGGCAAGCGCCTCATTTCCTATCATCAGTTTTTTCATGGTGGAAACTTCCTTTTCGGTGGATTCAGGATATCATTAATAATTCAGTATAACATAAGATACCGTAAAAAGCAAGTGGATGTGCTGAAAAATGGGGCATAGAAACGATTTTTTTACTTGTGGAAGTCCTTTCCCCGACGCTTTGTTTCGCTCCCACCGTTTTCCTTAAGGTCGGATGTCGGTTTGGGCGATGGGATAAAGCTTCGTCAGGGAGTGTTTTCCGTTATCGGTTTTCGTATTGAGCGCGGCGGTATTCGGTGGGGGTGCAGTTTTTATAGCGCTTGAAGATGCGGTTATAATAGGAGACCGAAGAAAACCCGACGTCGTAAGCAATCTCCAAAATACTTTTGCGGCTTTTGGCAAGTAGCTTTTCACTCTTACAGATGCGGACGAAATGCAGGTATTCCACAAAACCCGCGCCGCTTGCTTTTTTGAACAGTCGGCAGAAGTAGGACGGGTTCAGATTCTGCACGGATGAGATCTCGTCAAGCGAGAGATCGGATGCCGAATGTTCTTCGATATAGGCGATGGCGGGAAGGATCTTTTCGATATCGGGAGAATAGACGCTGTTTTGTGTGGTGAGTGCGCCCCGACGGCAGAGCAGGGCGATCATGGCATACACCGTTCCTTTGATATACAGCTCAAATGCTTCTTCCTCGGCGCGGTATTCCTCGAGCGCGGTGCCGATCAGGGAGAAGAGACGGCTGTCATTGATGATGAGAAAGGGAATCTCGGTATTTCTGACGAAGCGATTGAAGTATTTTCCCGTATTATTGCTGTCGCCAAGATAATGCTCGGGACGAAACTGCACCAGCGTATAGGCGCACGCGCCTTCGGTTACGTAGGTGGCGTGCGGAATACGGGGAGAGCAGAATACGGTATCCCCTTTTCGGCAGATATGGTGCTTGCCGTTGACAACAAAGGAAAGCTCTCCCTCGGTGATGGCAAGCAGCTCTACCTCATCATGATAGTGCAAATCGCACAAAAGCGAATGCGATTCTTGCTTTGAACTGTGCGTATCGATCAAAAGATTGGCAAAGCGCACGTTGTTGGTTACTAACTCGTTTCTCATGGCGTACTCCCGAAAAAGTCAAAATCGTACAAAAAATCGTTAAAATAGATATAGAAATCTCCGTGGGAATTATGTATAATGATTATAACAGACAGAGTGCCTTTTGTCAATATCGCACTCATAATGAAATTACAAGGAGATTGTTATTATGGCAGAAAAGAATATTCTTGACGCGTTCAAGGAAGATCAGACAGTGGAGAAAATTGACACCACCAGAAAGCTGAAGGTTGGTATCATCGGCTGCGGTTGGATCGCAGACGCGCACATTTCCGAGTACAAGAGAATGGATGACGTTGAGATCGTCGCCGGTGCTGATCTCATTCCCGGTAAGGCAGAGGCATTCTTCAAGAAGAACGGTCTTGAAGGGATCCGTTGCTATCCCGACCACAAGTCGATGCTCGACAGTGAAGAGCTTGACGCCGTCAGCGTTTGCACCTACAACAGAACGCATGCGGAATGCACCATTTATGCTTTGAAGAAGGGCGTAAACGTGCTTCTCGAAAAGCCGATGTCGGTTACCCTTGAAGAAGCAGTCGAGATCTGCCGCGCCGAAAAGGAAAGCGGCAAGCTGCTTTCGATCGGCTTCCAGCCCCGTTTCGATCCCAATATGAAGATGATCAAGAAGATCGTGGAATCGGGCGAGCTTGGTGATATTTACTATATCCAGACGGGCGGCGGCAGAAGACGCGGTATTCCTACCCCCTTCGGCACCTCCTTTATCGAAGACAAGACCGCGGGCGTTGGCGCTATGGGTGATATCGGATGCTATTCTCTCGATATGGTCCTCAATGCCATCGGTTATCCCAAGCCCCTGACCGTTACCGGTTATACCTCGGCTCACTTCGGTCAGAATCCCGGCTACTGGAAGGCTGAAAACAAGCCCACCGAATATGCCGATCTCTTCACGGTTGAAGATTTCGCGGCAGGCTTTGTCCGTCTTGAAGGCGGTATCATGCTCGACTTCCGTATTGCGTGGGCAATGCATCTCGACACCCCCGGCGACACCATCATCATGGGTACGAAGGGCTCTCTCCGTATTCCCTCGACTGAATGCTGGAACGGTTCTGTCGGCGGCGCGATGAAGATCTATCACGAGGTTTGCGGCGAAGGTGTGATCACCGAGATCCCGATCCTTCACGATCACTCGAGAGGCTGCTTCTACAACAAGATCCGCTCCTTCCTCAACGCAATTAAAGAAGGCGGCTCGTCTCCCGTTCCTTCCAGCCAGATCATCATCAATCAGGCAATCATCGACGGTATCGTGAAGAGTGCCAAGCTCGGTCACGAAATTACGGTGGAAATCCCCGAAATCTAAACATTTTATGCCGATTTCACACCCGTGAAGTCGGCATAAACTGAACATAAGAAGGAGAATACGTCCATGAAACAGTTTAAGATCGGCGTACAGCTTTACTCGGTACGCGACGATATGGCAAGAGATTTTGAAGGCACTCTTCAGAAAATTGCCGATATGGGATATGAATACGTGGAATTTGCCGGTTATTACGGCAGAAGCTCGGAAGAGATCAAAGCGCTTCTCGATAAGCTCGGACTTAAGTGCATCTCGGTGCATCAGGGACTTGAATTTTTTGAAAACGATCCTCAGGCAGGCGTCGATTTCCTCAAGGGCTTTGGCGTTAAGTACGTTGTTATTCCGTGGTATGATAAGGAAAAGCTTTCGGGCGATGCCTGGGAGACGACTAAGGCGCTCTTCACAAGCGTTTCGAAGCTGCTTTCGGCAAACGGTATGAAGCTTCTCTACCACAATCACGATTTTGAATTTGAAAAGCTGCCCGACGGCAGATATATCCACGACCGTATCATGTCCGAGGTTGAGGGCATTGATCCCGAATTTGATACCTGTTGGGTACACTATGCCGGCATTGATCCGTCTCTGAAGATCAAGGAATTCAAGGGCAGAGTCGAGGTCGTGCATCTGAAGGATTTCGCTTGCAAGAATCTCGGCGCGGGTCCGGTATACGCCCTCATTGATGCCGACGGTAAGGCGCAGGGCGGCTCTCAGGAGGATAAGGGCTTTGAATTCCGTCCTCTCGGTATGGGCATCCAGAACATTCCCGAGATCATTGCGGCGTGCGAAGAGTCGGGAAGCGAATATCTCATCGTAGAGCAGGATCAGTCGGTCGGCAGACCTCCCATCGAAGCGGTTGCCATCAGCCGTGAATATCTGAAATCCATCGGTCAGTAAAGGAGTTTTATCATATGAAGCTTGGTGTTATGAATCCCATTATCAGCAATCTTTCTTTTGAAGACGCGCTGAAATATCTGTCTTCCCTCGGTGTACAGACTATCGAGATCGGCGCGGGCGGTTATCCCGGTGACGCGCATCTGAAGCCCGAGGAGCTGCTCGCGAGCGAAGACAACGTAGCCGCTTACAAGGCACTTCTCAAAAAGTACAATATTGAAATTTCCGCTCTTTCCTGCCATGGCAATCCTCTGCATCCGCAGAAGGCGATTGCAGAGGCGTTTGATCAGCAGTTCAGAAACACCATTCTGGCTGCCGAGGCGCTCGGTGTGGATACCGTGATCGGTTTCTCGGGCTGCCCCGGTGACTGCGAGAATTCGCTTTATCCCAACTGGGTCGTTTGCCCCTGGCCCGATGACAATCTCCGCATTCTCGAATGGCAGTGGAAGGAAAAGATCATCCCCTACTGGACCGAGATGGCGGCATTTGCCAAGAGCCACGGCATTACGAAGATCGCTTTTGAAATGCATCCCTCGTTTGCCGTTTACAATCCCGAGACCCTTCTGAAGCTCCGCGCGGCTGTCGGCGATATCATCGGCGCAAACTTCGACCCCTCTCACCTCTATTGGCAGGGTATCGATCCCGCGGAAGCCATCCGTGCCTTGAAGGGCGCGATCTATCATTTCCACGCCAAGGATACCTGCATCAATCAGCGCAATACTGCGATCAACGGCGTTCTTGATACCAAGAGCTACGGCGACGTGGAAAACCGCGCGTGGGTCTTCCGTACCGTCGGCTACGGTCACGGCAAGGAAGAATGGAACCGCATGGTTTCGATGCTCAAGACAGTCGGCTACGACGGTGTTCTTTCCATTGAGCATGAAGACAGCCTGATGACCGCCCGTGAGGGTCTTGAAAAGGCGGTAGCGTTCCTCAAGGATGTTCTGATCTTCGATGAAGGCGGAGCCTCGGGTTGGTTTTAAGCTCTGAAAATGAGCGGGACGCATAAGGATCCGGCCTCAGAACGATCGGCTTTTCTGAAATAAACGGAATCAAAAAACCGTTATCAAGCGTGTTTGTCGCTTGATAACGGTTTTTTTACGGCGATGGCGTTCGGTTTCTTCCTGTAAAAAATCCTGTCTTTTCCTCTTGACAAAGCATTGGCTTTGTGTTATCATAAATACGAACGGATGTTCGTATTTTGAGGGAAGGGGAAACGTTATGGAAGAGAAGCGGTATTATTACTGTATTGATATGAAGTGCTTTTTTGCTTCGGTGGAGTGTGCCGAGCGCGGGCTTGATCCCTTTACGACGCCCCTTGTGGTTGCCGATCCCGACCGTGGGAGCGGCGCGATCTGTCTTGCCATTTCGCCCTATCTCAAATCGCTTGGCGTAAAAAACCGCTGCCGGCTTTTTGAGGTGCCGAAAACTATCCCCTATCTGATCGCCAAACCCCGTATGCTGAAGTATATTGACTATGCCGCCGATATTTACGCGATCTATCTTCGGTATATTTCACCGCAGGATATTCACGTGTATTCGATCGACGAAGCGTTCATTGACGTGACCGATTATCTGAAATGCTACCGCACCGAGCCTATGACCTTCGTGCGCTTTCTTTTGTCGCTGATCGCGAAAGAGAAGAAGATCCCCGCCACCGCCGGGGTAGGGACGAATTTATATCTTGCCAAGATCGCCTTGGATATCACGGCTAAGCGTTCGAAAGATCACGTGGGCTTTCGTGATGAGGAGAGCTATCAAAGGACCTTATGGCATCACACACCGCTGAATGATTTCTGGCAGATCTCACACGGAACAATGAACCGACTGAAAAAGCTCGGTATTTTTACGATGGCGGGCATCGCGCGTGCCAGGGAGGAAACGCTTTACCGTGTGTTCGGGGTGAATGCCGAGCTTCTCATCGACCATGCGTGGGGCAGGGAAAGCTGCCGTATGGAGGACATCAAACGGTATCGCGGCAAAAGTCATTCGGTTTCAAGCTCGCAGATCTTGTTCAGCGACTACACCTTTGACAAGGCACGGCTCGTGCTTTCGGAGATGGTGCGCGCGCTTTGTCAGGAATTGATGCGCCGCCACCTGATCACCTCCCGTGTGTCGGTCGGGGTCGGGTATTCCCGTGACTGTCTGCCTTCTACCGGGGGCGCGTGCCGTATGACGGTGACAACGCAGGTGTATTCGGCGATCCTGCCTTACGTTTTGGGGCTGTTTGATCGGCACGTCGACCGACGCGCGCCCATTCGCCGTCTGTCGCTTTCCTTCTCCGACCTTTGTGACGAGGGATGGGAGGGGTACGATCTGTTTACCGACGTCGAGGCAATCGAGCGCGAAAAGAAGCTTGCGCATACGGTACTTGCGCTCAGCGACAAATACGGCAAGAATACCGTTCTGCGCCTCAGTGATTTCAGCGAGGGCGCAACGGCAAAAGAGAGAAATCGGCTGATCGGAGGACATAACGGTGAATAGAGAAGATCGTGCAAAACAGTTTTTGCCCTTTGATGCGCTCAAGGGCTTGCAGGAAGCACTGCGTCAGCGCGAGAAAGAGGCGCTTCGCACCGAACGGCGTCAGCTTTCGGAGGAGGAAGCGGAAAAGCTTTCAAGACGGCTGACGAGACTGAGACGCGGGGACAGAGTGAAGCTTGCGTAGTATGACGGCGGGCATTACCGCCATCTGACGGCGGCGGTGCTGTCGGTCGATCTCTTCCGTCAGCTTCTTTCGGTCAATGAAGAGGAAAGCAAACGGGAGATCTTTTTTGCAGACATCTTTTCTTTACAAATTTGTTAACGCAGAAAATATTTTTTGTCGAATTCGGTTTTTTTTCAAAAAAAATTGACGAAAGTATTGATTTTTTCGCCCGTTTCACATATAATAAGGGTAATACTTGATGAAAGGAGTTTTCTCATGATCGCTGCATATGACAAACTTTCCAAGCTTGTGAAGATCATTCTTCAGCTCTTCCTCGGCGCATTTATCAGCCCTCTTTACCGCATTATCCGCTATTTTGACTCGAAGAACATCATCACGCTCATCGTTGGCATTCTCTGCTGCTTCGGTGTCGGCTTCATCTTCTGGTGGATCGATCTTATTACCATCATTTTGAATAATAAGATCAGCGTTCTCGCAGACTAAGCTACATAGCTTGCAAAAAAATCCGTCTGACAAGACGGATTTTTTTGCATAATTCTCGGGCTTTCAAGAACTTATTCACGAAATTTGAAAACTTGATAAAAACTTTACAATTCTTGAGTGTATGGGTCTTGCCAAATGGAAAAATGTGTGATAAAATAATAACAATATGGACGAGCCTGTTCCGATGTCAGATACCGATATCGGGCTGTCACTCATCAATCGAAATTGAGGTGAATTCATGGAGTTACTCCCTTTTCTTGAGCAATTGATCCACAACCCCATGCTACTGGTGTCAACGGTTTTGACACTCGGTGTTATTCTCGTCAACGGTTGGACTGATGCGCCCAACGCGATCGCGACCTGTGTCTCGACCCGTGCAATTGAGGTCAGAAAAGCGATCATCATGGCGGCGATCTTCAACTTCTTAGGCGTACTCGTCATGACTGCCATCAGCGATAAGGTTGCCTCTACCATCTTTAATATGGTGGATTTCGGTGACAATTCCCAGCATGCCCTGATCGGTCTTTGCGCGGCTATGGCAGCGATCGTGATCTGGGCGACGGCAGCCTGGAAGTTCGGTATTCCGACCAGTGAAAGCCACGCTTTGATCGCGGGTCTTTCGGGCGCCGCGATTGCCATCAACGGCGGTATCGACGGTATCAACGGAAATGAATGGATCAAGGTTCTCTACGGACTTGTTTTGTCCATCTTCCTCGGTTTTGCGCTTGGTTTTGTTACCGCAAAGATCACAACGGCGCTTTGCCGCAACCGTAACCGTATGAAGAGTGAGAAATTCTTCTCGGGCGCCCAGGTTGCGGGCGGTGCGGCGATGGCATTCATGCACGGCGCGCAGGACGGTCAGAAATTCATGGCGGTCTTCCTTCTCGGTCACGCGCTGACAAGCGGCGGCGTGACGACCACCGAATTCATCGTTCCGATCTGGCTGATGATCGTTTGCTCACTGGTGATGGGTCTTGGCACCTCGATCGGCGGTTACCGTATCATCAAGAGCGTCGGTATGGATATGGTCAAATTAAAGCCCTATCAGGGCTTTGCGGCTGACCTTTCGGCAACGCTCTGTCTCCTTCTCTCATCGCTGACGGGTATTCCCGTCTCCACCACGCACACCAAGACCACCTCGATCATGGGTGTTGGCGCCGCCAAACGTGTTCGTAACGTTAACTGGGGCGTTGTCAAGGAGCTTGTGCTTACGTGGATCTTTACCTTCCCCGGATGCGGACTTCTCGGCTTCGGTATGGCGAAGCTCTTTATCCTCTTGTTTGCTTGATAACAAAAAATTCGATATAAATTAGAACTTGATTTGGAAAGGATTGGAATCAACCCATGGCAAAGAATAAGAACGATTATTTTAAGCTGACCGAAGAACAGCTTGTGTACTGCGTACAGGCATCCGACCTTCTTGTGGAGATTTTGAATCATTACGATTTCAAGAAGATCGCGGAATATAAAGAAAAAATGCACGCTATTGAGAATGCCGCCGACGAGATCCACCATGATATTCTCACCCGTCTTTCGGCTGAATTCATCACCCCCATTGACCAGGAGGATATTCTTCGCCTGGTTCAGATCGTGGACGACATCACCGATGCCATCGACGAAGTGGTGATGGATCTGTATATGTACAATATTGAGACTCTTCCCGCCACGGTTCCCGCTGTTGCCGCTGTGGTCAACCGTTGCATCAAGGCGCTTCACACCGCCTCGACCGAGCTGAAGAACTTCAAGAAGCCCACACAGCTCCGTCAGTACCTGATCGAGACCAATACGATCGAAAGCGAAGCTGACGCGCTTTATGTGGAAGCCATCCGTTCTCTCTTT
>JAFVYN010000090.1 GCA_017508605.1 Clostridia bacterium | reverse complement strand
TACCTTGTTCTCTTCGTAGGATTGATCATTGGATTCTCGTATTTCTATATTATTATTTCCTTTGACCCCGTTGAAGTTTCTAACAATCTGAAGCAGAACGGTGGTTCGATCCCCGGCATTCGTCCCGGTGAAAGCACCGCGAAGTACATCAAGAAGATCCTCGACAGAATCACCTTCCTCGGCGCGATCTTCCTTGCTGTGATTGCAGGCATTCCGCTTCTCGTAAGCTGCCTTGCATGGCTCCTCAACCAGTTTGAGGTTACCACAAGCTTCTTTGGTGCCGGCGTGCTGTCGGGACTTCAGACACTCAGCTTTGGCGGTTCTTCGCTGCTCATCGTTATCGGTGTTGCACTTGAAACCTACCGTCTCATCGAAGCTCAGATGTCGATGCGTCACTACAAAGGCTTTTTGCAGTAAGCTCATACCGCCACATCGGACTTGTCCGATGTGGCGGTGAGACTGCCTGATGATTTGACACGATATGAGGTATCAATGAAAATTATGTTCTTAGGCGCACCCGGCGCAGGTAAGGGTACACAGGCTGAGCACACCAGTGCGCGTCTTGGTATTCCCGCGATCTCGACCGGTGCTATTATCCGTGAAGCAATCAAAAACGAAACGGCAATGGGTCTTGCTGCCAAGGCCTATACCGAAAAAGGCGCGCTTGTTCCCGATGAAGTGGTGATCGGCATTATCAAGGAAAGACTTGAAATGGATGACTGCAAGAACGGTTACATTCTCGATGGTTTCCCCCGCACAGTTGTGCAGGCTGAGGCTCTCGACGCAATGGGAATCGAAATGGATGCAGTGATCTCGATCGAGGTTCCCGATGAGGCGATCATTGCGAGAATGGGCGGTCGCCGAGTTTGCCCCAAGTGCAGCGCGACCTATCACGTTGACTTCAAGCCCTCGAAAGATGGCGTGACCTGTGATGCGTGTGGCGAAGCGTTGACCTTGAGACGTGACGACTCTCCTGAAGTGGTTGCGGATAGACTTCGCATCTATCACGAACAAACCGAACCTCTCAAGGACTATTATGCGTCCAAGGGTAGAATGAAGATCGTGATCGGTCAGGATAAGGTGGAAGACACCACCGCGCTTACCGATGCCGCGATCGATTCTATGAAATAATGATACAACTCAAAAATAAGTCTCAGATAGCGATTATGCGTGAGGCCGGCAGAATCACAGGGGAGGCTTTAGCCCTCGCCGGTGAAGCCGTTAAGCCCGGCATCACTACCAAAATGCTTGATGACCTGATCAGACATCATATCGAGAGAAGCGGCGCCAAGCCATCCTTCCTCGGGTACGGTGGATTTCCCGCCAGTGCCTGTATCAGTGTGAACGAGCAGGTGATACACGGTATACCTTCCCGGAAGGTCATCCTTCAGGAAGGCGACATCGTCAAAATTGACGTGGGAGCTTTTTACAAAGGATATCACGGAGACTCCGCCAGAACCTTTGCGGTCGGCAATATCTCCGAAGAAGCCGCACGTCTAATCGATATCACAGAACAATGTTTCTGGGCAGGATTTCGTGAAGTCCGCCCGGATGCCCGAGTCGGTGACATTGGTCACGCGGTCGAAACGCTTGCGAAGAGTGCCGGATACGGTGTGGTACGCAAGTACGTAGGCCACGGAGTCGGACAGAACCTGCACGAATCGCCTGACGTACCGAATTACGGTACCCAAGGGCGCGGCGTGAGACTTTGTCAGGGCATGACAATAGCAATAGAACCGATGATCTGCGTTGGTAGCGGGGAAGTGAATGAGCTTTCCGACGGCTGGACCGTGGTAACGGCTGATAAGACGTTATCGGCTCATTATGAGCATACGGTAGCACTCACCGAAAACGGTGTGGAAGCTTTGACGAAGATCGATTGAGACAATCACAAGTATGTTAAGGAGAAATCATTATGCCGAAAGATGATGTTATAGAATTTGAAGGCGTGGTCGTTGAGTCCTTGCCCAACGCCCAGTTCAAAGTAAAACTCCCGAACGATCACATTATTATTGCGCATCTGTCGGGAAAACTCAGAATGAATTATATCTGGATTCTGCCCGGTGATAAGGTTACCGTTGAGGTGTCGATCTACGATCCCACCAAGGGTCGCATTACCTGGCGTTCCAAGCAGTAACACAAGAAAGGCTTGGTGTAACTATGAAAGTAAAACCTTCTGTAAAGAAGATCTGCGACAAGTGCAAGATCATTAAGCGCAAAGGCAGAGTAATGGTCATTTGCGAAAACCCCAAACACAAACAGAGACAGGGTTAATTAACTAAAAGAGGTGAATAAAGATGGCTCGTATAGCAGGTGTAGATATTCCGAATAACAAGAGAATCGAAATCGCGCTTACTTATATCTACGGTATCGGTAGAAAGAGCGCTAACGATATCCTTGCAGCAACCGGAATCAATCCCGATACACGCGCAAAGGATTTGACTGAAGACGAAACCGCAAAGCTCCGTGAAGAGATCGAAAACAACTACATGGTTGAAGGTGACCTTCGCCGTGAGGTTGGTCTCAATATCAAGAGACTGGTTGAAGTCAATTGCTACCGCGGTATCAGACACAGAAAGGGTCTCCCCGTAAGAGGCCAGAGAACCAAAACCAACGCGAGAACCAGAAAAGGTCCCGCTAAGACGATTGCAAATAAGAAGAAGTAAAGGAGGACTGAGAACTTATGGCACAGAAAAAGGTTATCAAGAAGCGCCGCGAGCGCAAGAATATTGAAAAAGGCGCTGCTCACATTCGTGCAACCTATAATAACACCATTGTTACGATCACTGACGTGAACGGTAACGCTGTATCCTGGGCATCCGCTGGTGAGCTTGGCTTCAGAGGTTCTAAGAAGTCCACTCCCTTTGCCGCACAGATGGCAGCTGAAACGGCAGCGAAGATCGCTACCGAGCATGGTATGAAGACGGTTGAAGTTTTTGTTAAGGGTCCCGGTTCCGGACGTGAATCCGCAATCCGTGCGCTCCAGACCGCAGGTCTTGACATCACCCTGATCAAGGACGTTACCCCCATTCCCCACAACGGCTGCAGACCGCCTAAGAGAAGACGCGTCTAATTAGAGAATATAGGAGGATAGCTGATATGGCAAGATATACAGGTCCTGCGTGCAGACTTTGCCGCAGAGAAGGCACTAAGCTCTATTTGAAGGGCGAACGTTGCACGACCGGCAAGTGCGCTCTTGAGCGCAGACATACTGCTCCCGGTCAGCACGGCGCTGCAAACAAGGTAATGAGAGAATACGGTATGCAGCTTCGTGAAAAGCAGAAAGCAAGAAGATACTACGGCGTACTCGAAGGTCAGTTCGAGCATTATTTCGAAATGGCTGAAAAGCAGGAAGGCATTACCGGTGAAAACCTTCTCTCGCTTCTCGAGCGTCGCTTTGATAACGTAGTTTACAGAATGGGCATGGCTTCCAGCCGTAAAGAAGCTCGTCAGCTCGTGCTTCACGCTCATTTCAGACTGAATGGCAAGAAGGCTAACATTCCTTCGATCCTTCTCAAGGTTGGCGATGTTATCTCCATCAGAGAAGAGAGCAGAAAGAACGCCAAGATTAAGGAACTTCTCGAAGGCCTTGCTTCTCAGACCGCTCCCAAGTGGCTTGAAGTTGATAAGGATAACGCAGTAGCAAAGGTTGTTGCTCTGCCCAAGCGCGAGGATATTGATTTTCCGTTCGAGGAACAGCTTATTGTCGAGTTGTACTCCAAGTAATAAGCAACCTCCGTTCGCCGATGCCGATCATCGTCGGCACGGCTTGCTCATAGCATAAATAAATTTAGGAGGGTATTATGATAGAAATTGAAAAGCCTACTATTGTCACACAAGAGACCAGTGAAGACGGCAGATATGGTAAATTTGTTGTCGAGCCTCTTGAACGCGGCTTCGGTACTACGCTCGGTAACTCTCTTCGCAGAGTGCTTCTCAGCGCGCTTCCCGGCGTTGCTGTAGTGAGTATCAAGATTGACGGTGTCCTTCATGAGATCTCAACCGTTCCCGGTGTCAAGGAAGACGTAACCGAAATCGTCCTTAACGTTAAGGGCATCACGGCTAAGCTTCATTCCGAGGGCGCCAAGATCGTTCTGATTGACGCGACAGGTCCCTGTGACGTAAAAGCCGGTGACATTAAAGCCGATGGTGAAATCGAAATTCTGAATCCCGATCTTCATATCGCAACCTTGACTGACGGCGCTAAGCTTTACATGGAGCTTACCTTTGAAAAGGGTCGCGGTTACGTATCGCAGGAAAAGAACAAGCAGGAAAAGAGTCCCATTATCGGTACGATTTATACTGACTCGATTTACACGCCGGTTTATAGCGCAAGCTATCAGGTGGAGAACACTCGTCGTGGTAACAAGATCGATCTTGAAAAGCTGACGATCGATGTGAACACGAATGGCACCATTTCCGCGAAAGAAGCAATTTCTCTCGCTGCTAATATTCTGAATGATCATCTCAGCCTCTTTGCTAACCTTTCCGAAGAAATGATGGGCAAGACGCTTCTTGTTGAGCGTGAAGAAACCATCAAGGAAAAGGTTCTCGAGATGACCATCGAAGAACTTGATATGTCCGTCAGAAGCTTCAACTGCTTGAAGCGCGCAGGCATCAATACCGTTGAAGATCTTATCTGCAAGACCGAAGAGGACATGATCAAGGTAAGAAATCTCGGTAAAAAATCACTTGAAGAAGTTATCCAAAAGCTTCATTCCCTGGGACTCGACCTCAAGCATGAGGAAGAGTAACCCGTTTTAATAAGATTAATAAAGGGAGGTACCTAAAATGCCCGGAACCAGAAAACTCGGAAGAACTACGGCTCACCGTATGCTTATGCTCCGCGGTATGGTTACTTACTTGCTTGAGCACGGTGAGATCAAGACCACCGTTACCAGAGCGAAGGAAGTTCGTAGCCTTGCTGAGAAGATGATTACTATTGCTAAGACGCAAAAGCCCAATAAGCTTGCAGCTTATCGTAAAGCTCTTGCCTTTATTACTAAGGAGAAGGTTGTTGAAAAGCTCTTCGAAACCATCGCTCCTGCTTACGAAAACAAGACCAGTGGTTTCACCGCCATCTACAAGATGGGTCCCCGTCGCGGCGACGGTGCTGAAATGGCAATCGTTCGCCTCATCGGTATGCCTGTTGTAGACACCAAGGCAGCCAAGAAGGCTCCTGCTAAGAAGGTTGAAGCACCCGCTCTTGACCAGCAGTAATTCAAAACGACCCATTGGTATCCCCGATGGGTCGTTTTTGACCTCTGAGGCGATTTTTTGATCTCAGAAAGGAGATTTGCTCAGGGAAAGGGATTTGCTCATGGCAAGACGGAAACCCCGTACGGGAACGATCAGCGGAATTACCGGTGAGAATACAGGGTAAAGATGCTTATTACGTACAAAAAAAGTTTTGGAACGGGAGATATTTTTGTCTTGTCAATACGGTCATTTTGAGTCGGAATCGGAGATTTCAGCACGAAATACGCCGGACTTCTTGGTGATACAGGATAGCTTTGACCAAAAAGTTTTCCACCAAATTGTGCAAAGTTCACAATATTGAAAAAAAGATAAAAAAATTTGAAGAAAGGTATTGACAAATGGGGTTTGGTCTGCTATAATAACAAAGCTGTCGCGAAGAGCGGTAGCGAGATTGGTCCTTGAAAATTGAACAACAAGAGCGAAGTATACAAAGCTTAAGAGATCTTAGGATCTCAAAGATTAAGATGAACTACTAAACTCGTACAATTCCTTTATGAAGAAGAGAAAGACGAACTCTTCTATAAAAACAAATAAGTCAGCGAAAAGCTAAGAGAAAGCTTGGATAAAGATGCTGATCAGGGGAAACCC
>JAFVYN010000089.1 GCA_017508605.1 Clostridia bacterium | reverse complement strand
GGCATACATCGGAAAATTGCGTCATGCTGTCAAGGTCAAGGGTGCGCTTGACCTTGATGACTGATTCCATTATACTATTTTACATACAGAAAGAAGGCGTTTTTTTATGAAACGTACCGTATCCATTCAGGATATTTCATGCTTCGGCAGATGCTCTCTGACCGTTGCGCTCCCCACCCTCTCCGCTATGGGCATTGAAACCGCCATTTTGCCGACGGCGATCCTCTCGACACATACGGCGGGCTTTCAGGGCTTCACCTTTTGCGATCTGACCGATGAAATGGATAAGATCGCTTCACACTGGCAGAAGGAAGGCATCACCTTTGATTCGATCGGAACGGGATATCTCGGCTCGGATGAGCAGATCGCGACCGTTCTCTCCTTCTTCGAGACTTTCGGTAAGGAGGCTCTGATCTTCGTCGATCCCGTCATGGCGGATCACGGCAAGCTGTATCCCGCTTTCTCCGAAGATTTTCCGCAGAAGATGGCGCGCCTTTGCGAAAAAGCCGACGTCATCGTGCCGAATCTCACCGAAGCGGCATTTCTGCTCGGCGAGCCTTTCGTGGGAAGCGATTATGACGAGGGCTATATTCACGCTCTTCTCAAGCGCCTCCACGCACGCTTTGGTACACGTCTTTCGATCGTGACAGGTGTGACCTACCAAAAAGACAAGCAGGGCGCGGTGGCTTATGATGGCGAAAACGACTGCTTTTATGAATATTTCGGTGAAAATCTTCCGGTCTCCTTCCACGGAACGGGCGATGTCTTCTCGTCCTCGCTTTGCGGCGCTCTGACACTCGGAATGGATACCACAGCCGCTCTCAAGGTGGCGGTGGATTACACCATTGACTCGATCCGCGCGACGATGGGCGTGGAGGATATCTATTGGTATGGCGTGAATTTCGAAAAAGGACTGAATGCACTTTCGGAGGTATCCCGCCGCTTCACGGAACAGTAACAGCAAAAGTACCCGAAAGCCGCTTTTGACTTTCGGGTCGCTTTTTGACAGCAAGGGGGTGTGCGTATGCGTTTCGGGGACCGTCTGACACGGGTCTCGTGCTGTGTCGGTTTTGTCACGCAGGCGGTGATCATCAATCTGGCGCCGCTTTATTTTGTCATCTTTCGGGAAAGCTTCGGGATCTCAACCGGAAGACTTTCGCTTCTCATTACCGTAAACTTTTTAACGCAGCTTCTTACCGACCTCTTTTCGGTGCGCTTTTCGACCGTCATCGGGCTGAAGCGCTGTGCGGTGGCGGCACATATCTTCTGTGCCGCGGGGCTTGTTTTTCTTGCCTTTTTGCCGCGCTTTACCGCCCTTACGTACAGCGGTATGCTGTTTGCGACGGTACTGTATTCGATCGGGGGCGGACTTTTGGAGACGGTCATCAACCCCATTTTTTCGGCGCTTCCTCAAAAGGAGGGCGGCGTGGGACTCGCCTTCATGCATTCCTTCTACTGCTGGGGACATCTCGCGACCGTGCTTCTGACGACCCTCTTCTTAAAACTCTTCGGTGAGAGCGCATGGTGGGTGATCGCCCTCGGTTGGGCGGCTGTGCCGACGGTGAATACCGTTCTCTTGGCGCTTTCGCCTGTTCACGAGCCGACGGCGGCACAACGCCGCGACGCGCTTTCTTCCGAAAAAAACGGGAAACAAATCAATCGTCGATTGGTACTGATCGGAATAGCGCTTTCCTTTGTGATGATCACGGCGGCGGGTGCGACCGAGCAGGCGATGTCGCAATGGGCATCGTATTTTTCGGAGATCGCGCTGTCTCTTGACAAAACGACGGGCGATCTTCTCGGCGTTTCGGTCTATGCCTTTCTCATGGGCGCGGGCAGAATGCTGATGGGGATCTTCGGTAAAAAGCTCGGTGTCTATCGCGCGATTTTGATCTCGTCGATATTGGCGACGGTGCTTTATCTGATCGCGAGCCTTTCGCCAAGCGGCATTCTTTCCCTTGGTGCGTGCGCCCTGACCGGACTTTCGGTTGCCGTTCTCTGGCCGAGCGTTCTTGATCTTGCGGGCGAGAGCTACGGCGCGTCGGCGCGGATCTTCGGCATGCTCTCGCTGTTCGGGGATATGGGCTGTTTGCTCGGCCCTTCGCTTGCGGGCGAGGTTGCCGATCTTGTGGAGGCATCTGCCTTCGGGCAGGAGCTTGCGTTTTCCTTCGGCATGACTGTCGATGCCCTTGCCATCCGCATGGGGCTTCTGGTCTCGACGGTATTTCCCATTCTTTTACTTCTCGCCCTCTTTCTTTTTAAAAGGGTGACGGACAAAAAACAGGTGATTGTATGAAGATTCTGTATGACGATGCCTTTCTGACGGTTGCGATCAAGCCCGTGGGCATCTCCTCGCAGGCAAGTGAGGATCACCGTGATATGCTCACGCTTCTGCGGGCGGAATACGAAAAACAGGGGGAGCATGCTACCCCTTACGTTCTGCACCGCCTCGATACGGCGGTAAGCGGTGTGATGGTCTATGCCAAAACAGCGTCCTCGGCGGCGTTTCTCTCGCGCGAGATCGCTGAGGGCAGACTGCAAAAGGACTATTACGCGGTAGTCTCGGGTGATGCCGAAGCGGTGCTTGGCGCCTCTGAGGGCGAGCTTCACGATCTTATGTTCAAGGACTCCCGCAAAAACAAAAGCTTTACGGTCGACCGCATGCGAAAGGGTGTCAAGAAGGCTTCGCTTTCGTATCGGGTGGTCGATACCTTTACCCGTGAGGGGGAGGTGCGCTCGCTGATCTCGATCCGCCTGATCACGGGGCGCACGCATCAGATCCGTGTGCAATTTTCCTCCCGCCGTCTTCCCCTTGTGGGTGACGGCAAATACGGCAGCCGTGTCAAGGGAGCGCTTCAGCTTTTTTCCTGCGGTATTGCCTTTACGCATCCCGACACCAAACAGAGGATGCAATTCTCTGTCGCATTGCCCGAGGGTTGGTGCGACGGTCAAAAGGAGTGATCGTATGAGAGCTTGTCTGTTCGGCGCGGGGGAGTATCACGGCGAACGAAGGGATCTTCTGACGGGGGCGTATATCATTGCCGCCGATGGGGGATATCTGCACGCCCAAAGCGTAAACGTTATGCCCGCTCTTCTGATCGGCGATTTCGACTCTCTTCCCGAGCTTCCCACATATACCGCGGTGAAGCGCCATCCCGTCGAAAAGGATGATACCGACATGGCGCTTGCCGTGAAGGAGGCGCTCGACGTTGGCTGTGACGAGATCGTGATCTTCGGGGGCATGGGTAAGCGGCTTGACCACACCCTTGCCAATCTCAGCCTGCTACTCTCTCTGAAGCGTCGGGGGATCAGGGGCTATCTTGTGGGAGAGGATGCTGTCATCAGCGTGATGGCGGCGGGCGAGGGGCTTACCTTTCCCGTGCTTGAGGAGGGAATCCTTTCGCTCTTTGCCCTCAGCGAACGGGCAGAGGTCAGCCTTACGGGGCTTCAGTATCCTCTGACGAAGGGAACGCTTCACAAGGACCGTGCGCTCGGTGTGAGCAATCATTTTATCGGAGAGCGTGCTTCGGTACTTCTGCATGAGGGCGAGCTTCTCGTCATGTGGGATACGGTGAATGCGCCTCTTCCGACTTGGGAAAGGATGTAACAATGATCAAAGGCATTATTTTCGATCTCGACGGCACACTGCTGGAGTCGATGCACATCTGGAATTCGGTAGCGTCCGAATATCTGAAGGGTCTTGGCATCATGCCCGACAGCGATACCGACGAGATCATGAAGGAAGCGTCGATCCAGGACGCGGCGGCATATTTCTGCAAGCGGTACGGCATTGACAAGACCGTTGATGAGATCGCGTTTGAGGTCAACGCGCGCCTGGAGGATGCGTATTTTCACACGGTGCAAGCCAAAAAGGGCGTGATGGAGATGCTCAGGGGATTGAAGGAGCGGGGTATTGTGATGTGCGCCGCCACCGCTACCGACCGTTATCTCATCGAGCCGTGTATCAAGCGGCTGGGCATCTATCCCTACATGAAAACTGTCTTTACCTGCACCGAGGTCGGAATGGGGAAGAGTGAGCCTCTGATCTATCATCTGTCGCAGGAGGCTCTGGGTCTTGAAAAGAACGAGGTGGCGATCTTCGAGGACGCGCTCTATGCCGCTCACACCGCCAAGCGTGACGGCTATTATCTCGTCGGGATCTACGATGATTCGATGGATACCCGTCAGGACGAGCTGAAGGCGCTTGCCGATCTCTACGTGCCCTCTTATGAGGAAGTCGACGTGGTCTCCCGCCTTCTTGACTGATTTTTGGTAAGATTTCACAGAAAAAGTCGATATTTTTTGTCAAAAACCACTTGACAAAGGAACGCCCTTATGCTATACTTGTAAAGCGGTTTGCTTGCATGCAAGTAAAACACTTGCGTGGAAGCGGATCACTTGTCAACGGCGTGAAGGAGGATGCACAGTGAAAGCCAACGAAATGCGCGAAATGCCGCTTTTGTTCGATTTTTACGGCGGTCTTCTCAGCGAACGCCAACGTGAGCTTTGCGAATCGTATTATAACGAAGATCTCTCTCTTTCCGAGATCGCCGCCAACACGGGGATCACCCGTCAGGGCGTGCGCGATTCTCTGAGAAAGGCGGAGGAAATTCTGCAGAGCGCCGAAGAATCCCTTGGCTTTCTGAAGGCGTGGCGCGAAAGACAAAACGTTGTCGCAAGGCTGGAACAACGGTTACGTGAACTTGGAATATGCGATGAAGCGATCGGGGAAGCCCTCGCCAAGCTTCGGGCATAGACCGTACTCAGAAAGGATTTTGCCGGATGTTCGGAAATTTAAGTGATAAACTCTCTCAGGCATTCAAGAAGTTCAGAAGCAAAGGTAAGCTGACCGCCGCCGACGTTAAGGAAGGCATGCGCGAGGTCAAGCTGGCGCTTCTTGAAGCCGACGTTAACTTTATGGTGGTCAAGTCTTTTGTCAAGACGGTCACCGACCGCGCGGTGGGCAGTGAGGTGCTGGAAAGCCTGATGCCCGCACAGCAGATCATCAAGATCGTCAACGAAGAGCTTTGCGCGATCATGGGCGGCGAGGTATCGAAGCTGACCATTGCCTCCAAGCCTCCGACGGTCATTATCATGGCGGGTCTTCAGGGCGCGGGTAAGACCACCCACGCGGGCAAGCTTGCCGGACTTCTCAAAAAGCAGGGCAAACGCCCCTTGCTCGTCGCGTGTGACGTTTACCGTCCCGCCGCCATCACACAGCTTCAGGTCGTGGGCGACAAGCTCGGTGTTCCCGTCTTCACGATGGGTGACAAGGTCAGCCCCGTCAAGATCGCGAAGGAAGGCATCAAGCATGCCGAAAAGAACGGCAACGACGTGGTCTTTATTGATACCGCGGGCCGTCTTCAGATCGACGAAGATATGATGGATGAGCTTTGCGACATCAAAAAAGCGGTCAACCCTACCGAGATCCTTCTCGTTGTCGACTCGATGACGGGTCAGGTCGCCGTGGACGTTGCCAAGACCTTCAATGAAAAGCTTGACATCACGGGTGTCATCCTCACCAAGCTCGACGGCGATACCCGAGGCGGTGCGGCACTCAGTGTCAGATATATCACGGGCAAGCCCATCAAATTTGTGGGTATGGGCGAAAAGCTCGACGAGATCGAGCCGTTCTATCCCGACAGAATGGCATCGCGTATCCTCGGCATGGGCGACGTGCTTTCGCTGATCGAAAAGGCGGAGCAGGCGTATGACGAGAAAAAGGCGGCAGAGCTTGAAAGAAAGATGCGTGAGGAGACCTTCACGCTCGACGATTATCTCGATCAGTTCAATCAGATCAAGAAAATGGGCTCTCTCGACAAGCTTCTCGGCATGATCCCCGGCATGAAGCCGAATGCCCTGAAGGATGCCAAGATCGATGAAAAGGCAATGGCACACACCGAAGCGATCATCAAGAGCATGACGATGGCGGAGCGTGTCAATCCCGATATCATCAATGCCTCGCGTAAGCGCCGCATTGCCGCAGGCAGCGGAACCTCGGTTGAGGCGGTCAACAAGCTTCTCAAGCAGTTTGACCAGACCCGAAAGATGATGAAGCAGATCGCTTCGGGTAAAATGGGTAAGAGGGGCGGCGGCTTTCCCTTCCCGATTTAATTCGTTTCCAAAAAAATAAAAATATATAACAAATAATGGAGGAAAAACAAATGGCAGTAAAAATCAGACTCAGAAGAATGGGCGCTAAGAAGGCTCCTTTCTATCGCGTGGTAGTAGCAGACTCCCGTTATCCCCGTGACGGCAGATTCATCGAGGAGATCGGCACCTACAATCCTATGACCGAGCCTGCTCAGATCAACATCGATGCTGACAAGGCTAAGACCTGGATCAAGAACGGCGCACAGCCCACCGATACTGTTAAGGTTTTGCTTAAGAAGACCGGTATCACCGAGTGAGGCCTGACCGATGGCAGACTACAAACTGATTCTTTCACATATCGCCAAGGCACTTGTTGACGAGCCCGATGAGGTGGTTGTTCTTCTCGTTGATGAAGATGACAACAATGTGACTCTTGAGCTTTCGGTAGCCCCCGACGATATGGGTAAGGTAATCGGCAAGCACGGTAAGATCGCCAAGGCGATCAGAACCGTGATGAAAGCGGTTGCCAATACCGACGGCAAGCGAGTTACGGTAGACATTAAATAAGCCGTGAACCGACAGCGCGTGTTATTTCGACACGCGCTGTCGGTTTTTGTGCATTTTAAAACACATAGTTTGATAAATTATTAAACATTTCTAAAATAATTCTTGATTTGTTCATAAATTTATGATAAACTTATACTGTATCTTTGTGTAACAAGCGTAATATATATCCGTATGGGTCAGAGTCAAGAGGCATTCTGCCAAGGGAAATGCCCGACGGTATCCAAAAACGGATTTTTGAAGCATCTGACAGTGCTTGTTCTATCGATATACAATAAATGAAAGGAAAGAATACCATGAAAAGAAAAATCATTCTTAGTTCGATCATGACGATTATTCTCTCTCTCAGCCTGATCGCCGGTTCTACCTTGGCACTCTTCACGAGCCAGAGTCAGGTCAACATCTCGGTCTCGTCCGCTAAAGTGAATATTCTGTCTGTCATCGAACAAAACTCTCTTGAACTGTATTCTCTTGACGTTAAGCAGGACGTACAGTTTGAAAACGGCGGTACGGCAGAATTTACCGATGCCGCTACACTGGTACTGAATAACGTTACCCCCGGTGATAAGGCGGTCTTCGATATCGTGATGACCAACGAAAGCACCGTTGACGTACAGTATCAGGTCGCTTGGTCCGTAAACGGCTCTCTCGCCGGCGGTCTTGTTGCCAAGGCTGACGGTCAGAAGATCGTAAACGGCAAGTCCGCTTGGACGCTCTGGAAGACGCCCACCTCGGACGCTGAAGCTACCCGTACGATCACCGTATCGATCGAGCTTCCCGTAGAAGCAGGTAACGAATACCAGGATGGCAAGGCTGAGATCGCGCTTCAGCTCATCGCAGTCCAGGGTAATGGCACTGAGCTTCTTACTCCTGTTTGCGACGTTCTCGCAACGCCCGAAACCATCGACGAGATCCTTGCAACCGTTGCGCCCAACACCGTGATCGGTCTCGCTAAGGGTAAATACGGCAGCATCAAGCTGACTCAGGACGGTCTTACTCTCGTTACTTACAACGCAGTTGTTGACTACGTAAACGTCAACGCTAAGAAGAACTGCACGCTTGACGGTATTACCTTTGACGCCGCAGGTGCTAAGATGGCGTATAATTCCAAGGGTACTGCACTTAACATATATACCAATGTTGCCAGTGCGGAAAAGTCTGATGTTCCTGCTAAGGATCTTACCATTCAGAATTGTATCTTTACCGGAACTCCCGCCGATCCCGACAATTTTGTTTCCATCTGCTTCTATGAGAGAAATCGTTCGGGCGGCGGTATCAACGGTGCCACCATTACCGGTTGTACGTTTGAAACCGATGCGGCATATTACGTTTATATGTACTATCCCGGTTATAAGCGTACCGGCGAATTTGTCATTACCAATAACAAGTTCGGTACATCCTCAACTACGGTTTCTTCTGCTTCCGCGATCTATGCCGGCAATACTCAGGGCGATACTACGGTAAGCGGTAACGTCTTCACCAACTCCGGTATTACGATTACACCTCACAACGGTGCTTCTTGTTCCTATGCGCTCAATATCGCTGTTACCGATAACCAGTTCGTTAATACGACGGATTCGGTAATGACGGTAATCGGTCTCAGACACTTCCATTCGCTTCCTAAGTGTACTGCGGTTGTCAAGGGCAATGAAGCAATGTTTGGCTCGACGCTTTCTAACGCATACATTGATGCCCTCTCGTATGAGTGCTACGACATAACCCCCGCTAACGCTAAGGTTCTCAGAGCTACCAACGATGCTGAGCTTGCCGCTGCTCTTGCAACGGTTAAGGCTAACAGCACATATTGGAATACTCCCGTTATCATTTCGCTTGCCGCTAATATCTATTCGGCTGATTATGATATCAATCAGTATCCCGAATGGAACGGTGTTGTTGGTGCAGGTTCGTCTGCTAACAACATGTCCACCTTGAAGGGCGACGAAAACGTTGCTAATATTACCATTCTCGGTGATGATGGCGTAACCTTTACGGGTAACGTTACCATCAACGGCTTCGGTAACGCAGGCACCGGCTTTACGAAGGCTACCAATGCTTCGACCGTGATCAAGAACGTTACCTTCGATGCTGCTAATCACACGGACGATCAGATTGCGCTTTACGTTAAGGCTGCTGCCAATAACGTTTCGATTGAAGGCTGCACTTTTGAAAACGCTTCTCACGTAACCGTGGGCGGCTCGGGTGCCAATGCTATCGGTACGGTTTCCTTTGACGAATGCTTCTTCAACAACGGAAACTGCATCTCCGGTTATGTGGCAAACGCTCTTACCGTGACCAATTCTACCGCTAAGAATGCATACAAGGGCTTTATCAACGTTCAGAACAAGTCTAATGTTACAGTTGACAACTGCAACGTTGAATGCAGTGAATTTTTCCTCCGCACCAACGGTGTGAATGTTGCTACGACGGTAACCAACTCCACCATCACCGTTAATGATGCAGGCGAAGGTTCTTCACTCGTCCTTTACCGCGGCAGCGGTCATACCGCAACCTTCACCGGTTGCACCTTGACCTATGCAGTTGAAAACGGCGGCGCAGGTACGGGTACAATTACCATTAACTAATCGCGACACATAAAAAACCATCCCTTCGGGGATGGTTTTTTATATGGGTTGCCTGTATTTGCCGCGTCGATCACCAATTATCGGCGTTTTTGTCTTCGGGGATGACCTCGTTCATGGCGGCGATGGCGCATTCGATCATGCTGTCATCAGGCTCAACGGTGGTGATATGCTGAAGCCATACACCGGGCTTCGACACGATGCGGGTGAAAAGGTTATCCTTTCTGCCTGCCAGCTTGATCAATTCATAGCCGACGCCGATGGTCACGGGAAGAAGAGCGGTCTTGATCAGCACACGGATGAGGGTGCTGAGGTTGGCGGGAATGAAGAATCCGATCAGCATGCTGACGAGAACGACGAGGATGATGAAGGACGTGCCGCAACGGGGATGGAAGCGCTTCTGCGGACGGACGTTGTCAACCGTGAGAGGCAGACCCTGTTCATAGCAGAAGATGGTCTTATGCTCAGCGCCGTGGTACATAAAGACACGGCGGATATCCTTCATGCGGGAGACAAGCACCATATAGAGAACGAGAAGCAGGATCTTGAAAACACCTTCAAAGGAGGTCTTGACAAGTCCGTGGAGATAGGGGTTCTCGATATTCATGCCGGTGAGTCTTTCGAGCAGGGTGTAAAGATAAGAGGGAAGGACAATAAACAGCCCGAGCGCAAGCGCCACACCCAGCACCACACCAATGATCATAACGACTGTTGTAGCGGCGCTTTCGTTTTTGGAATCCTTCTTTTTGACGGTTTTGACCGTGTTTTCTTCGGTGGGGGTCGGGGTTTCTTCGGGGGTTTCTTCGGTCACTACGGGAGTTTCTTCGGCAACTGCCAGAGTTTCTTCTGCGACTACCGGAGCTTCTTCTGCGACTACCGGAGTTTCTTCCGCGGGTGCGATGATCTCTTCGGTGGTATCCGCAGATTCATCTGCAGATGAATCTGCAGATGCCGAAAGCTTCTTCGCTTTCTTGGCTTCCTTTTCCGCTTTCTTTTTTGCGGCGATCTCACGGTCAGCCTCTTCGGCATCGGAAATGGCGATATCCGCCGAGCGCATGAGACATTTGTACCCCTGAACGAGGGTAGCGCCCATGTTGAAAATACCGCGGACAAAGGGGATCTTGTATACCTTTGCGGTCATGGGTGTGGTGTTGACGGTTTCGAGAATGATCTCGCCCTTGGCATTCCGAACTGCCATGGATGTTTTTTCGGGTCCGCGCATCATGATGCCTTCCATCAGCGCCTGACCGCCGATCGAAGTCTTTTTACAAGGCGCGCACGCCTTATTCTGTGTATCGTTAGCCATAAGTATCCTTTCTGAATTCAAATTACAGTTATTATACAACAGATTTGTGAACGCATCGTGAACAATTTTGCTGAATTCAAGACTTTTTCGGTATAATTTCACAAATTTTATTGACTTTTTTATTTCTTTTGCTATAATAAATAAGGATTGCGACTTTTTTAGCAAAGGAGTGAAATCGATGGAAACAAAGCCCATTACAGCCGTGATCGTCGGTGCGGGACACCGCTCGCTGATCTACGGTGACGTCTCTCTTTCTCATCCCGATATACTCAAGATCGTCGGCGTGGTTGACATCGATCCCGAGAAGGCAAGCTATGCCGCCGCGCGTTACGGAATAGATCCCTCGCGCGTGTATCATTCGGTGGATGAGCTGGTCAAGGAAGGTAAGATCGCCGATGCGATCATCAACGGAACGATCGATTCCGAGCACGTTCCCACTGCCGTTCCGCTGTTGAACCTCGGGTATGACATGCTTCTCGAAAAGCCCTTTGCGACGAATGCCTCGGAGCTTGCCGAGCTTTACGTGGCGGCGCGCGAGAACAACAGCCGCATTTTTATCTGCCACGTGCTTCGCTATTCCGCCTTCTATCTCGGCATCCGTCGGGTGTTACAGGAGGGTAAGCTCGGTAAGATCGTCAGCATCAATATGGCGGAGGACGTATCCCTTCACCATATGGTTATTTCTTATGTCCGCGGTCAATGGAATAACGAGATCACGGGAACCCCCTTACTGCTTGCCAAGAGCTGTCACGATATCGACCTGATGGTCTGGATGATGGCGGGCGACAATCCCACCACGGTGTATTCGGTGGGCAGTGACTACCGTTTTTCACCGGACAAGGCGCCTGAGAATGCGGGTACCCGTTGTCTTTTGGACTGCCCGAACGTCGATACCTGCCCTTATTCCGCGGCAAGACACTATCTTCCCGACAATATCGGACACGGCTATTATATCTGGGGTCACAGAACACCGACGCTTGAAGAAAAGACCGAGATCCTCAAGCATCAGAGTTCTTACGGCAGATGCGTTTTCAAATGCGGTCACGAGGGTGTCGACCACCAGGTCGTTACCGTGACCTTTGAAAGCGGTGCTGTCGGTATCTTTACCCTCACGGGCGGCGCGCCGAGAGACGAAAGACGCATTCAGATCGTGGGTACGAAGGGCTCTCTGATCGGCACGTTTGAAGAAAACTCCTATACACTCCGCCTGACCAGTCCCGACGGCAGCTCGACTGAGGAGATCTTTGAGGGCTATACCTCGGCGGACAAGCTTCACGGCGGCGGTGACGAGGCGCTGGTCCTCGACTTCTGCTCCTATCTCAAGACAGGCAAGCCTTCGCTTTCCTATTCCGAGCTTTCGGATTCCTTAAGCTCGCATCTTGTGATCTTCGCGGCAGAAAAATCCAGAAAGAGCGGAGAAGCGATCCGCTTTGATATGTGATCTATGGGCATTCACAGTGTGGATGCCCTTTTTTGTGCCCTTTTTTGCCAAGACGCTGTTTTTTATTGGCGAATGTGCTTGAAGTGTCTTGCGTTTTTTGAGGGCTTATGGTACAATGTTCACAAAACAGATAAAGGAGATTTCTGATGTTATCTTTTGCCAAATGGATCGCGACAGCTGAAGCGTTCGGCTCGGTCGCCCCTGTTTTTGAAACCACCCTGACCTTTTCAAAGCCCATTCAAAAAGCGGCGCTTTCGCTGACCTCGGTGGGCGTATACGTAGCGGAGATCAACGGCAAGCGTGTGGGAGAATACGTGCTTGCGCCCGGCTGGACGGCGTATCAGAAACGCCTTCAGGTGCAGACCTATGACGTGACGGATCTCCTGGAGCAAACCAGCACGCTTGCGGTGACGGTTGCCAAGGGCTGGCAGCTGAGCCATCTGGCATGGTATGACCATCACCCCTACTATCCCGCCGATTACGCGCTGATCGGGGAGCTGCACGTACAGTATACCGATGGCAGTGAAGACGTGTTTGCTACCGATGAAAGCTGGTCCTGCCGCCGCTCGGCGCTTCTTGACTGCGAGATCTACGATGGCGAGCTTTACGATGCCCGTATGACCGATACTCCCCGTTTGCCCGTCAGAGTGCTGGACAAGACCAAGGATATTCTCATTCCTCAGGAGGGCGAGGAGATCCGTGAAATGCTGACACTCACGCCGAAAGCCTTCCTCACCACGCCGAAGGGCGAAAAGGTCATCGACTTCGGGCAGAATCTCACGGGATACGTTTCGTTCTCGCTAAATGCCAAGGCGGGTGACACCGTGAAGATCCGTCATTTTGAGATCCTTGACCGTGAGGGCAACGTCTATACCGAGAATTATCGCTCGGCAAAGGCAACGCTTTCGTATATCTGCCGTGACGGTCTGCAGAGCTATAAGCCCACGCACACCTTCTATGGCTTCCGCTATATTGTGATCGACGAATTCCCGGGAGAGATCGATCCCGATGCTTTCCTTGCGATCGCCGTTCATTCCAACATGAAAAAGACCTCCTCCTGCGTGACCTCCGATCCCAGAGTCAACCGTCTTATTGAGAATATCGAATGGGGTCAGAGGGGCAATTTTCTCGATATCCCGACCGACTGTCCGCAACGTGACGAGCGTCTCGGCTGGACGGGAGACGCGCAGGTCTTCTGCCGCATTGCCACCTATCAGTTTGATACCGAGCGGTTTTTCAAGAAATGGTTTGGCGATATGCGTGCCGAACAATGGGAAAACGGCGGCATTCCGCACGTGATCCCCTTCATCATTTTCCAGGACAAGCACTGCTCCGCGGCATGGGGCGATGCGGGTGTGATCTGTCCCTGGCAGGTCTATCTGACCTACGGCAACAAGGAGATCCTGGAAAAGCAGTTTGAAAGCATGAAGGGTCGGATCAATTACATCAGCGTTTGCACCAAGGATGAATATCTTTGGACGGGATGTCAGCATTTCGGTGACTGGTGCGCGCTCGATCTCGGTAAGGAAACCACGGATTCCGCCTCCCGCAAGGATTTCATCGCCTCGGTCTATTACGCCAATGCGGCGCGCCTCGTTGCCAAGGCGGGCAAGGCTCTGGGCAAGGACGTTTCGTATTATCTTGAGCTTGAGAAGAAGATCATCGATAAGATCAATTTGACCTTCCCGACCTATCACACACAGTGCGAGCATGCGCTGGCGCTGTATTTTGACATCACGCCGAACAAGGCTGAGGTGGCGGCGGCGCTTGCCGATATGGTCGTGAAGAACGGCATCCATCTCGATACGGGCTTTGTGGGAACGCCTTATCTTCTCCACGCGCTTTCGGAAAACGGCTATCTTGAGCTTGCGTATTCGTTGCTCTTACAGGATACCTATCCCTCATGGCTCTTCTCGGTCAAGCAGGGTGCGACGACGATCTGGGAGCATTGGGACGGTATCAAGGAAGACGGCACGGTCTGGAGTGCGGGCATGAATTCCTACAATCACTATGCTTACGGTGCTGTCGGTGACTGGATCTACGGCGTGGCGGCGGGCATCAGGACCGTGGAGGACGCGCCGGGCTTTGCCAAGGTCGAGATCGCGCCCCATCCCGACAAGCGGCTCACCTATCTGACGGCGACCCTTGACACCCGTCACGGCAAGGTGCTTTCGCATTGGGAACGCTTTGAGGACGGCTGGCGCTATGAGATCGAGACCCCCGTCGAGGCTACCGTTACGGTCGGCGGCAAAACAAAGACCGTTCCGAAGGGACGCTATCTCTTTTATTCGAAATAAAGAATGAACCGATGAAACCAAAAACCGTTATCAGACGAAACGTCTGATAACGGTTTTTACATTTTTGTCACATACCGCTGTTTACTTTTTCAGATATTCTTCATACGACGTACCGGTAACGATATTGCCGAAGTAATGGCGCCATTCGGCGGATATGTTTTCAAGAGCCGTATACAGAACGAGATTTGACGAGCAATCCTTGAAGGGCAGGGCTTCTGCGGGGATCAAGGGCGTGTAGGCGGCGAGGCTTTCGGGCAGATACAGCTTTGTGAGAGCGGTACAGCCCATGAACGCGCCTGCACCGATCTCGGTAAGGCTTGTGCCGAGATCGATATCTGAAAGAGAGGTACAGCCCGCAAATGCGTAATCACGAACGCTCTTCGCAGTGTCGGGCAGAATGATCTTTTTCAGCTTTGCGCAGTCCTTGAAGGCGTTTTTCGCAATATGCGTGAGGGATTGACCGAACGTCACGAAAAGCAACTCCGTACATCCTTCGAAGGCACCGGTGCTGATAAACGTGCAGGAATTGCCGACTATGAGGTTGACAAGACCGCTGTGACAGAAGGCAGCAGTCTCTACCATATCGACCCCGTCGGGGATCCGGATATCGGTCAGGCTTTCGCAATAAGCGAAGCTGTACTGCGATATCCGTTGAAGGGCAGACGGCAGGGCAACGCTTTGCAAGGATGTACAGTGGTCGAAGGCGTAGTTGCCGATATAGGTAACGCTGTCGGGAATGGCAACCGTTGTCAGTGCAGTGCAGAGTTGGAATGCCTCGGTGCCGATGAGTGTCAGCGTGGAGGGGAGCGTGATTTCCTTCAGTCTCGGACATTCCGCAAACATACGGGCTGAAACGGAGTCGATGCCTTCTTCGATTGTCACCGAGACAAGGTCGGGCATATAGGCAAAGGCGTATTGCCCGAAGGCGGTAACGGTTGCGGGTACAATCAGGCTTGCCAGCCCGGTCCCGCGGAATGCCTCGGTGCCGATTTCGGTAACGTGCGCGGGAATCGTGAATCTGCTGAGCGATTGACAGCCGGAAAAGAAATAAGCGGGAATACTCTTTACGGCGGCGGGAAAGGTGAAGCTTGTGATCCCGCTGTCACGGAAGAGCGCAGTGCCGAGTGCTTTTGCCGAGGAAAGGTCGAGCGTCTTCAGCGAGGTGCATCCCATGAAAACGCTGTTTCGGATATGGGTAATGCGCTCGATACCGCCGATCTCCTCAAGGGAGATGCAGTAATAAAAGGCAAAGGTGTCGATCTCGGTGATGCCTTCGGGAAGCGTGACTGATTGAAGGTCACGGGATTCGCGAAAGAAATTCTGAGGAAGCTTTTTGAGTCCGCTTGGCAGGGCCACGCTTTTAAGACCGGAGACCTTCATAAAGCAGGCGGCGGGAAGCTCTGCCATGGAATCGGGGAAGGTAATGGTTTCAATCGTGGCGTCGGTAAAAAGTCCGCTTGAGGAATCCGACACGACGTAGGGCGAAGTGAAGACGAGCGTTTTGAGATTGATGCCGTAGAAGGCGTTGCTTCCGATCGAAACGAGGGCTTCGGGAAGTGTCAGGCTGTTCTGACGTATATTACAGTATTGAAAAGCTGCCATGCCAACAGCTTCCAGACTTGATGGCAGGGTAAGCTCGGTGAGGGCAGAATCGTAAAATGCGTGGCTTTGGATCGTCTGAAGTCCTTCGGGAAAGGTGATCGACGTCAATGCGTGCGTTACGCTGAACGCCGATTCTCCGATGCTCGTAAGACTCTTGCCCAGCGTGACTTTTTCAAGCGTTGCGACCTCAAGGCAGAGATACGCAGGCAATGATGTGACTTCGTCGCCGACGATAAGCTCCCTGAAGGTAGCGCCTGTAGCGGCATAGTCGGAGGAAAACTCGGTATAGGCGCGCTTACAGTTCACTGCGTCAAAATAGACGGTTCTGAGATTGGGGGAATTGCGGAAGGCATAGTTGGCGATGGTTTCCACGCTTTTGGGAATATTGACTTCGGTCAGCGTTTCGCAATTCGCAAAGGCGGATTCATAGATGGTTTTTACGGTGTCGGGTAAGATCAGCTTTTCGACGCGCGAGCCCTTGAGAAAGTCCGAGCCGACCGTGACGACCCGTTTGCCGTCGGGGGTGATGGCGGGTACTTTCACCACGGCATCTGTGCAAGTGCCGATTCCGTCAACGCGTGCCGTTGAACCGCCGAGCAGATTGGTGAATACCAGCCCCTTGGAGGCGGTGGCGTTATAGTCATGCTGATAGGATTTTGTATTTGTTTTCTTACATTCCGAGCAGGTCGAGGTCATTATGCCGTTTTCGGTGAGGGTCGCTTCGGTGGTAATGACGTATTCCCCGAAGCTATGCCCCGTGGCGGCGATCTCGGTGTCCTTATACGAATGCTTGCAGACCGTACAGGTGTGGGTGGTATAGCCCTTTTCGGTACAGGTGGGTGGTGTGATGACGTCCTTGTAGCTGTGGCCGATCGCTTCTACGAAGCTGTCGCTGTAGCTGTAGGAGCATTTCTTGCAGTAGTGCAGGGTATAGCCCTGTGTACAGGAGGGCGGAATGATCTTTTCGGTCATTTCGTGCGCGCATTCGGGGTTGGTGTCGGGATTTTTCTCGGTGGTAACGGCGCCCGAATCCACGGGAGAGGCGGTAACGGGCGGCGTTTGGGTCGAGGACAAAGGTGTTGTGATACTCTCGCCGCAGGAGACGAGAAGAACGGTGAGGATCAAAGCACTCAGCACCGCCGCAAAAGAAGAAAAGCGTTTCAGCATAGAAGTTCCTTTCGGTAAAGTGTCACTGCCTTGTATGACATTTTCATACAAAGCAGTGACGGGGTATGACAGAGTAAAGGATGACTGCTTTAAGAAAGCGCGGTATAGTCCTCGTAAGAGGTGTTGGGGATCACGTTTCCGAAGTAGAAACGCCATTCGGGTGTGACCGTTTCAAGCGAGGTATAGAAGGTGAGGGTGGGCGAACAGCCCTCGAAGGGAAGTGTTCCGTTGTTTGTCGTGCTGATCTTCATAGCGCTGAGGCTTTCGGGCAGATACACGCGCGTGAGGACGGTGCAGTTCATAAACGCGCCGAAGCCAAGCGAGGTGAGGTTGTTTCCAAGGTGTAGTTTTTTGAGGGCGGAGCAGTTCCGGAAGGCTTTTTCACCGATGGTCTGAAGCGTATCGGGGAGAATGACCTCTTCAAGAGCTGCACAGCCCGAAAAGGCATGGGCTTTAATTGTTTGAAGCTTACTGCCGAAATCTACGCGCTTCAGATTGTCACAGCCCGAAAAGGCGTAAGAGCCAATGGTAACAATGCCCTTTAGCGTGATTTCGTCAAACGGCATACCGCTAAAGGCGAAGTCGTCGATGAAGGTGAGCGATTCGGGAAGCGTCAGGGAGGTCAGCTGACAACCTTCAAAGGCGGAGTAGCCGATGGATTGAAGCTGAGTGGGGAAGGTAACGTCGGTCAGCGAAGTGCAGGAGGCAAACGCGTAGTCCTGAATTCTCGTCACGCCCTCGGGAATGACGATTTCGGTAAGGGCGGAGCAACGATAAAAGGCGTTGGGCGCAATGCTCGTCAGTGTGGAGGGAAGTGTGACGCTTTTGAGATTTTCACATTCCGAGAAGAACCAGCTACTCAGGTCGGTTACCCCCTCCTCAATTACCACGCGCTCAAGACTGCTTATTCTGGCAAATGCCCATTGACCGTATGTCGTGATGCTTGCGGGAATCGTGAGCTCGGTAACACCCGAGCCGCGGAAGACGTCCACACCAACCTCAGTGATATGACTCGGAATGGTATAGGATGTCAGGGATTTACAATTCACGAAGAAGGAATTGGGAATCTTGGTGATGCATGCGGGGAAGGTGAAATCCGTGATGCCGCTATCCTTGAAGAGAAACTCGCCGAGGTAGGTAGCACCTGAGAGATCGACCGCTTCAAGAGCGCTGCAGCCCGCGAACACACTTCCGTTGATTCTCGATACGTTTTCAATACCTACGACCGTTTTCAGCGCAGTACATTCGTTAAAGGTGAAAACCGCGAGTTCTTTGACGGTGGACGGAAGAGTAACCGTTTCAAGATCGGGGCATTTTGCGAAGAACTGCTCGGGAATTTTGGTAATGCCTGTGGGCAACGTGATACTCGTTAAGCCTCCGACTTCCTTGAACATCATAGCGGGAAGCTCAATCATACGATCGGGAAATTCTACTTTTCCGATCGTGGCAAGGCAGAAAAGCCCATCTCTGACCGAGCCCGTGATCAGTGCATCGGCTTTGATGACGAGGGTGCCGACTTGGATGGCGGAAAAGGCACGGTCGCCGATATAAGACATGTTTTCGGGAAGAATCAGCTCGGTTTGCTTGATCGGACACTGATAGAAGGCAGATTCGGCGATTTTTTCAAGGCTGTTCGGCAAGGTGAGGGAGGTCAGTCCCGATTTATAAAACGCCGATCCCTTGATATGGACGATTCCCTCGGGAAGGAGAATCGTTTTCAGCGCTGTCGTACCGCTAAAGCAGGACGAGCCGATTGTTTTGACGTTTTTGCCAAGCGTTACCCTTTCAAGCGTTTCAACGCCGATACAAAGACAAGGCGGCAGATTTTCAACCTCGTCACCGACGATGAGTTCTTTAAAAGTAGCGTCCGACGAGGCATAATAGTCGGAATACTGATTTTGTGTGCGGATACAGTTGACAGCGTCGAAATAGACCGTTTTAAGCTTGGGGGAGTTCTGGAAGGCATAGTTGCTGATCGTTTCGACGTTTTTCGGAATGTTTACCGTGACAAGCTCGGGTGCATTCGCAAAGGCGTATGAGTTGATCGACGTGACGGTATCGGGCAGAATAACGCGGGTGACTTTGGAGTTTTTGAAGACATTGCCGCCAATTTCGACGACCGTTTTGCCGTCAGGGGTGATGGCGGGTACTTTCACCACGGTATCTGTGCAAGTGCCAAGTCCTTTCAAGCGTACCGTGTCGTTAGGTAAGATATAATACTCCAATCCTTTGGATGCCGTGGCGTTGATCTCGTGCTCGTAGGATTTCGTGGTGGTTTTCGGGCAGTTTTGGCAGGTAGCCGTCATTATGCCCTTTTCGGTGGGCGTTGCTTCCTTGGTAATGACGTATTCACCGTAGCTGTGACCGGTAGCGGCGGTTTCGGTGTCCTTGTAGGTGTGATTGCATACCGTACAGGTGTGGGTGGTATAGCCCTTTTCGGTGCAGGTGGGGGCTGTGATGACGTCCTTGTAGCTGTGGCCGATCGCTTCTACGAAGCTGTCGCTGTAGCTGTAGGAGCATTTCTTGCAGTAGTGCAGGGTATAGC
>JAFVYN010000088.1 GCA_017508605.1 Clostridia bacterium | reverse complement strand
TGTGGAAGCTTCTCCTCGGGGATGCCGAAGCGCGGCCGTCGGGCGCTTTGCGTCAGTATCAGAATCCATCGACGGAGAAATGGGAAAAGATATGAAGAAACTGATTATCCTGTTGGCGATGCTCGTATCTCTCGTCGTCCTCGTTACCGCGTGCGGCGATGATCCGACCACCACCACCTCCACCACGCCCAACATACCTGTTGTCACTACCCCGGGCGGTGATGAAACGACTGTACCCACCACAACGGGCAAGCCCTCGAGCGCAGTCGTTACCACCGATGAATTCGGCAACAGCTCCAATGACGTTCTCGAAGAAAGCTATACCGAAAACGGTTTTACTTACGTGATCTTCAAGGATGGCGCCAAGCTCGTTTCGTACGAAGGTACTGAAACCGAGGTCACCGTACCCGCTACCGTCAAGAACGGCAGTGTCAAGGTACTTGAGGTTGCCACCTCCGCATTCAAGAACTGCGAAAAGATCGTGAAGATCACCGTCAGCGAAGGCATCACTACCTTCGGCTCCGACGTCTTCTACGGCTGTATCGCATTGAAGGAAGTTTCCTTCCCCAACACCCTGACCAAGCTCGGTGACGGTACCTTCCGTCTTTGCTACGCAATCGAAACCGTCAAGATCCCCGACTCGGTCACCTCGATCGGTAACGATACCTTCTATGACTGCGGCGCACTCTCCTCCGTTACCCTTCCCGCCGGTCTTACTTACATTCCGAATCAGACCTTTGCGCACTGCACCGCCCTTGAGAGCATCACGCTCCCCGCGGGCATCACCACCATCGGTGAAGAAGCCTTCTATTACTGCACCGCGCTGAAGAGCTTCACCTTCACCGACAAGATGGTTGCTCTCGGCGACAAGGCATTCTACAACTGCGCAAGCCTCGCTTCTGCCAAGCTTCCCGAAAGCATCACCTCGATTCCGAAGTATGCCTTCTTCAACTGCTCCTCGCTTCAGTCGATCACCTTCGGCTCGAAGGTCTCCTCGATCGGCGCTTACGCACTCTATAACTGCGAGAGCCTCACTTCGATTGCGATTCCCGCCTCGGTCAAGACCATCCAGACCGGTGCGTTCGCTTACTGCTCCGGTCTGAAGACCGTCGCTATTCCCGAAACGATCAAGACGATCAGCGACCGTGCCTTCTACCGTTGTCAGTCTCTTGAGACCGTTACCTTCGCAAACGACCTCAAGAAGATCGGTGCCGCTGCCTTCTCTTACACCGGCATCAAGTCCTTTACCCTTCCCGCAACCGTTACCGAGCTTGGCGCTTCGGCATTCGCTTACTGCACCGCGCTCGAAAGCTTCACCTTTGCGGACGATTCCGCTCTCAGCGTGATCAATCAGCTTACCTTCTCGTATGATACCGCTCTCAAGGCGATCCACTTCCCCGAATCGGTCATTACCATCAATAATGCGTCCTTCTCGGGCTGTTCCGCTCTTGAAAACGTGACCTTTGGTCTCAAGACCAACAAGATCGCCCTCAACGCCTTCCTCAACTGCTCTTCTCTGAAGGAAGTCGTGATTCCCGACTCCGTCAAGGATATCGGTAGAAATGCGATCGGTATGAACCTCATCGACGGTATCAACGTTCCCAACGAATCCACCGTGATCTATGCCTTCACGGGCGGCAACGTCGGTAACTTCCTCACCTCCTCGGGTCTTAAGTTCATCAGCCTCGGTAACTCGGGCTACGTTCCCTTCAACGAGCTGAAGGCTGAGCTTGTTCCCGGCACGACCGATCAGTACATCCTCACCGAATACACCGGCTCCGCAACCGTTCTCAACATCCACGAGACCTATCTCGAGGGTACCGTTGTCGGCATCGGCAAGAACTTCATCAAGGGCAACACCGACGTTACCGCCGTCGCGCTTCCCGCCACCGTCACCTCGATCGGTGATTCGGCATTCGAAGGCTGTACCGCTCTTCTTTCCTGCCCGCTTCCCGAAACCATGACCTCCATCGGTGCCAAGAGCTTTATGGGTACCGCGATCACCGAGGTCAAGGTTGCCAAGGGTCTTACCACCATCGGCGCTTCGGCATTCGAAAACTGCGAAAATCTCGCCTCCGCTTCGATCGGTAACGCGCTCGTTGAGGTCGGCAGCGCCGCCTTCAAGAATACCGCCATCCGTAACATCGTATTCCCCGCATCGGTTACCAAGATCGGCAGCGAAGTCTTTGCTGACTGCGAAAACTTCATCGCTCTTACCCTCCAGGGTGAAGCTCCCACGATCGGCACGGGCGTTCTCGACAATACCACGCCCATGACCTTCATCCACTACCCCAAGGTATCGACGACCTACACCGTCACCGACGGCAAGTGGAACGGCTACAACGCAACCTCCGCTCTCGTTCTCGATACCTTCAAGGTATTCAACGTAGGCGATACCACCGTTACCCTCCGCTATAACGGTACGCTCGTTCTTTCCGGTAAGGCAACCTCGGGTGACACCATGCCCGACTTCGCCTCGGCTGAAGAAGTACCGTGGTACGAATACAGAAATCAGATCAACGTCGTTACCATGGAAAAGATCAAGGTTCTCGGCGCTTACACGCTCTCGAACCTTCCGAACGTTACCAACCTCACGCTCCCCGCAACCATGAACACGCTCGGCGACTATGCTCTCGCGGGATGCACCTCGCTGAAGACACTTACCCTTTCCACCAACCTCAAGGCGATCGGTAAGGGCGCGTTCACGGGCATCGCGATCGAAACGATCACCCTTCCCACGAACGTAACTGAGATCCCCGCTGAGGCATTCCTCGACTGTAAGAACCTCAAGACTCTGAAGATCGACGGCGCGCTGACCGCTATCGGCGACAAGGCATTCAAGAATACCGCAATCGACGCCTTCTCGATGCCCGAAACCCTCGCAACCATCGGCAACGAAGCCTTCATGAACTGCCAGAACCTCACTGCCATCAACACATACGCCGTCACCATCGGCGACTCGGCATTTGAAAACTGCACCGCCCTTTCTTCCTTCGTCTTCAGTGGCAACAAGGTCGAGACCATCGGCAGCTACGCACTGAAGAACACCGCAATCGAAGGTCTTTCGATCGGTAAGGCACTGAAGTCGATCGGCGACGAAGCCTTTGCTGACTGCCCCAACGTATCGCAGATCATTCTCGGCGGCACCGCTCCTACCATCGGTAAGGATCTTCTGAAGAACAACGCGCCTTACGCTTTCTTCTTCTACTACACCGACAATGCACAATCCTACAACATCACCGACGGCAAGTGGAACGGCTACAACGCCACCAACAAGACCGGTAACGTTCTCGCTTCCTTCCTCCTTGACAACGGTAAGGTCAAGGCTGAGATCCTTTACAACGGTACGATGAATGTCACCAAGGCAGGCGACGAAAACGGCAAGATTCCCTCCTTCGCATCGCCCGAGGAAACGCCTTGGCATGCATACGTTCCCTTCATCGAAAAGCTCAGCGTTACCTACGTGACCGAGATCGGTGATTACGCCTTTGCGGGCTTCACCGGTATCAACACCATCGCGGTCGGCAGAACCACCACCAAGATCGGCGCGCATGCCTTCGAAGGATGCACCTCGATGACCACCGCAACCAGCTACGCTACCGAGCTTGGCGAAGAAGCCTTCGCAGGCTGCACGAGACTGAACACCGTTACGCTTAACGACGCGAACGTCTTCGGCAACCGTGTCTTCGGCGACTGCACCGCACTCTCTATGGTTAACATCTCAAGCCCCATGGGTCTTGTTAACGCTAAGGCGGCAAACGCTTTCGAAAACACCCCCTTCGGTGATTCGACCAAGTAATTTTATCACATACAAACACAGCTTATGCGAAATTCGCATAAGCTGTGTTTTTGTCTTGACAGAATCCTCTCTTTGGAGTATAATGGACTCAACCGATCGTATACAGATCAAGACACCATATGAGGACATCATGGATCCCAAAAAACTATTTTTGAAAACCAGCCCGTTGCGGCTTTTCTTTTTGACCGCCCTTCCCGGTGCGATCAGCATGCTGGCAAGCGCCATGTACGGTATTTTCGACGGCGTTTTCGTCGGCAATATTGTGGGCGACACCGCTTTTGCCGCCATCAATCTCGCCTTTCCCTTCGTCATTCTGAACTATGCGCTCTCGGATCTCATTGCCGTCGGCTCGGCTGTTCCCATTTCGATCGCGCTCGGCAAAAAAGAGGATCAGCGAGCCAATCATATCTTCTCCGCAGCCGTCATCATGATCCTCGTCACGGGGCTTGCCATGGGGCTTTTCCTCTATGCCGCCTCTCCACTCTTTATGCGTCTTCTCGGTGCGGAAGGAGAGCTTGCCTCTCTTGCCGTCAGCTACGTCAGAGTGTACGCCTGCTTCTCTCCCCTCACCACCATGACCTTTGCCGTTGACAATTACCTGAGGATCTCGGGCAAGATCAAATACAGCATGTTTTTGAATATCGGCATGTCTCTTGGCACGATCGCGCTTGAATTCGTTTTTCTCTTTTATTTAAAGCTCGGTATCGTGGGCGCGGCACTGGCAAGCTGTCTTTCGATGGTGGCAATGGTCATCATCGCCATGACACCCTTTCTGATGCGTAAGTTCCAGCTGAAATTCACCCGTCCCACCTTTTCGAAGGCTCTCGTCGGGCAGATCATTTCCTGCGGCTCACCCGCCTTTCTGTCGAACATCGCGGGACGCATTACCTCGATTGTCATGAACGCCGCTCTTCTTTCGACGGGTGGTGAAAGTGCCGTTTCGATCTGGGGCATTCTCATGTACGTCGGCGAGACCATCCAGCCCATCGTGTACGGCATGTGCGATTCCCTCTCTCCCGCCATCGGCTATAATTACGGTGCGGGATATTACCGCCGTGTCAAAACACTGACACGCTATATTTACACCGCTTCTGCAGTGATCTCCATCGCCGCCGCTCTTCTGATGCTTCTGATCCCCGACGTATTGATCTCGCTCTTTACCAAGAACCAAGACCCCTCCTTTCTTCGTGAGGCGACCCTTGCTCTTCGGATCTATGCCCTCTCCCGCTTTGCGGTGTGGTTCTCCTTTGCGACCCAGATCTATATGACTGCCGTCGACAAGCCGCTGTTCGCCACGGTCATTTCGTTGGCATCCTCTCTCGCGATCCCCGTGGCACTGGTCTTTCTTCTCTCCTCGCAGGGACTTACCGGGCTATGGCTCAATCCCACCCTGACCGCCTTCACCACATCGCTGCTTGCACTGGTCCTCCTTATGCGCTTTCAGAAAAAGATGCCCAAAGAGGATAAGCCCCTTCCCTCACAATCGGAATAAACCGCATCCATGACCAATGACCGCGCCAAACACAACGTCACCCATTAAACCTAACAAAAAGCACTTATGACAAACGGGTTTTCCCGTTATCATAAGTGCTTTTTATATGGATCAGCCAAGATGATATTTGGCGATAGCGTTTTCACGCATCTTGTATTTCAAGATCTTACCTGCGGCATTCATCGGGAACTCGGTAACGAATTCCACGTAACGCGGTACCTTATGACGTGCCATATGCGCAGTCACAAATGCCTTCAGTTCTTCTTCCGTCATGCTTTCGCCTTCCTTCAGAATGATGCAAGCCATGATCTCTTCCCCGTACCGCTTGTCGGGAACACCGATGACCTGAACGTCCTTGACCTTCGGTGAGGTAAAGATAAATTCCTCGATCTCTCTCGGGTAGATATTCTCACCGCCTCGGATGATCATGTCCTTGAGGCGACCGGTAATACGGTAGTTGCCATCGCTGTCACGGCAGGCAATATCGCCTGTATGGAGCCAGCCGTCCTTGTCGATCGCCGCCGCCGTTGCCAAGGGCATTTTGTAATAGCCCTTCATAACGTTGTAGCCCCGCGCCACAAACTCACCGTTTTCGCCATCAGGCAGATCAAGACCGGTTTCGGGGTCGATGATCTTACATTCCACATTCGGGAATGCCGAGCCGACCGTTTCGGTTCTGACCTCGACAGAGTCTTCCACAAAGCTCATCGTACAGCCGGGGGATGCCTCGGTCTGACCGTAGACCGAGACGATCTCTGTCATGTTCATCTTGTCGATCGCCTCACGCATCAGATCGGCAGGGCAGTTCGCACCCGCCATGATGCCCGTGCGGATATAGGAGAAGTCGGTCTTAGGGAAATCTTCATGACGGAGCATGGCAATAAACATCGTGGGTACACCGTTGAAACAGGTAATATGCTCACGGTGAATGCAGGAAAGCGCAGGCTTCGGCGAGAAATACGGCAGAGGATACAGTGTCGTGCCGTGTGTCATTGAGGAGGTCATCGACAATACCATACCGAAGCAGTGGAACATCGGCACCTGGATCATCATACGGTCAGCCGTCGAAAGATCCATCTTATCGCCGATACACTTACCGTTGTTGATGACGTTATAGTGCGTCAGCATAACACCCTTCGGGAAGCCTGTCGTACCCGAGGTATACTGCATGTTGCAAACATCATCGGGTCTGACGAGAGAAGCAAGGCGCTGTACCTCGTCGATCGGCACTTCCTTTCCCTTTTCGAGAGCATCTTCCCAGGTCATACAGCCCTTCTGACGGGAATCGATCGTGATCACGTTCCGAAGGAACGGAAGTCTTTTTGCGTGTAAGGGGGCGCCCGTCTCGTTGGTTTCAAGCTCGGGACAAAGCTCCTTGATGATGCCGATATAGTCGGAGTCACGCCAGCCGTCCACAAGAATCAAGGTGTGAGTATCCGACTGACGGAGCAGATATTCTGCCTCATGCACCTTGTAAGCAGTATTCATCGTCACCAGCGCCGCACCGATCTTGGTGGTTGCCCAGAAGGCAATATACCAGGCGGGAACATTGGTCGCCCATACCGTCACGTGAGAGCCGGGCTTGACACCGATAGCGATCAGCGCGCGGGCAAAGGCATCCACGTCGTCACGGAATTCCGAATAGGTTCTGGTATAATCCAGCGTGGTATAGCGGAAAGCAAGCTGATCGGGGAAATGATCGACCACCTTGTCAAGAAGCGAGCCAAAGGTCTCGTTGACAAGCTGATACTTCGGCCACATAAAGCGACCCGTTCCCGCACGGTTTTTGAACATCGCCTGCGGATGGCGGCTCTTGGGCGCAAAGCGTTCCATATAAGTGACAAAATGCGCAAAGACGATCTCGGGATCGGCAAGCTCCGCTTCCCATTCGGGATTCCATTCAAAGGAGAGAAAACCGTCGTAAATGACCGAGTGAAGCGCTCCGATAAAGCGCTCGACGGGGAGGATTCCCTCACCCATCAAACAATACGAAACGTTGTCACCCACCGCGCGGATGTCCTTGATATGCACGTGCTTGATATACGCGCCGAGGTTCTCGACCGTTTTTTCGGGTTCTTCACCGAAGAGGCGGTAGGGGTGTGAAAGATCCCAGAGCGCGCCAAGAAAGTCAGAGGCATAAACACCGAGCAAGGCGGCAAGACGGGAGGTATCGGCATACACGCCTGCAGTCTCCACCAAAAGCACGATCCCCGCCTTTTCTGCCATGGGAAGCGCTTTTTGAAGGAAGGCAACCGCCGCCTCATGGGTCATATCGGCATCCACTCCCGCGGTCTCTTTGGCATAAAGACGCACGTAGGGACAGCGGATCTGCCGTGCGGTGTTCAGATAGTAAGAGAGCGTTTTCAGATTTTCTTCGGTCTTTTCTGTCTCAGCCATATTGAATACCGTATCAATACAGGGGATGGAAATACCGAGATTCTGGAGTTTTCTCGATGCCGAAGGCATCGAATCGGAAAAGAGCGCACCGTTCTCAGTAAACACGGCAGACTCAATATCGTGAATTTCAATACCCGAAAACTGCAGATCCTTGGCAAGCGTCACGTAGTCCTGATAGGAAAGTCCGCACCAGTAATCGGTAGAAAAGGCAAGCTTCATGTTGTGACCTCTTTTCTTGGGTGAATTCAGCGTTCTTCAAAAACGATCTTGTTCAAAGCGTTAACGTATGCCTTGAGGGAAGCACCGATAATATCGGTCGATGCGCCCGTACCGGAATACACTCTGCCATGTGAACGCAGACGGACGAGAGCCTCGCCCATCGCCTCCTGACCTCTCGTCACCGAAGCAATACGGAAATCGTCAAGCTCGTAAAGGGTGCCGATCACACGTTCCACGGCAAGGAATGCCGCGTCGATCGGTCCGTCACCAATCGAAACACCGTGACGGATCTCACCGTCCTTTTCGATCTCGACCTGCGCCATCGGGGAAATACGGTCGCCGCTGTTGACGATATACGAACGGAGAATATACGTGGGAGGAACCTCATCGGCAATGTCGGCAATGATGGTCTCAAGCTCCTTGCCGCTGACCGCCTTGCGCTCGGCGATCTTCAGGAACTGCTGATAGACCTTCGCCACATCATCGCTGGTCAGAACGTAGCCGAGATGAGAAATGACCTCGCCGATCTGCGATACCGTCATGCCGGCGCTCAGAAGGATCTCGTCCTCTTCGCCCTTGGCTTCTACCGCAGTAGCGGCAGAGGGGCGCTTTTCTCCGCTCAGCCAAGGCATCGAAGCCAGTGTGCGGCGAACGGCAGTCGAATCAACCGCCATCGAAAGCTGAAGGTCATTGCCGCGCAAAGCAAGGGTACGGACAAGCGCGTCAAGGCGTACTGCATAGGAATTGAGCATAGTGGTCTTGACACCGCCCGCCGCCGAGGTAAGGGCGGCAACAGAATTCGCGCATGCCATCGAAAGCTCATCCGAGGCAGCGACGTCGATCGGGAATTTGGCGATCTCGGGATTCTTCTGAACAAAGCTTTCAAGGAAGGCGGTGAATTCCATGGGTGTCATCACGCCCTCGCTGTCGCAAAGCGAGAAATAGGTCGCGCCTGCCGCTCTTGCCTTTTCGCAAGCCAGCGAGAGAAACGCCTCTTCGCTTCTGGTTGCGTCAAGCGCTACGAACTCCACCGTCGCGCCGAGCGATCTGCAGTAAGCGATCTGCGCACCGATCTGCTCCAGCACTTTTTCGGGCTTAGCGTGGCAGAAATATTCCATCTGCACCACCGATACGGGAAACGGAACGGCAAGCCGCTTACGGGAAAGAGGAGAAAGAGCCTCCCAAGCCGCCTTGGCTTCCGCTTCGGTCTTGCCGGCGGAGGCGATCACCGTCACGTTTTCCACAAAGGGGGCAGCAGTTTTGATAAAAAGCTTATCCTCTCCCGAATCACTCAGAGTGCCAAGCGCAATGGCATCAACACCGAGAGCGGCAAGCTCGCGTGCCAAAAACAGCTTTTCCTTGAAGGTAAG
>JAFVYN010000087.1 GCA_017508605.1 Clostridia bacterium | reverse complement strand
TGTTCCAGAAGGGCCACCAATACCAGAAGGCGGCGGCAACGTGAATGACGAAAACACCCCAGGTGGAAGCGCCGAATTCGGCGATCAGGCGTCTCGGGATCTTCGCTTTGATCCTGAGCTGCATGAAAAAGAGGAGGAGCATCACCGCCATGATGACCATGCAGGGCGAAATATAGCTGATGAGTCCGCCGCGCGCGGTGTACCACTCGGAGGTCTTGTCAAGCGTTCCGTTCTGTACCATCGTTTCGGGAACGATCTTGAACAGCCAAGCAACCAGCGCCGTCAGGAAAAAGGCGGGGAGCGTCACAAACCACTTTGCCCATTTCGGTGCGCCGTAAATACGGAAATACGCGCCCATCACGTAAAGACAAACCAGCCAGATCGCCGAATAACCGCCGCCCAGCACGTAATTGTCAGTGCCCTCGATCAGACGGAAGACCGCGGGTGCCTGAAGCATCAGCATCACGGCAACGTGCTGCCACTGTTTCAGCGCCAGCATGCCCTTGTTCAGCATGGGCAGAAGGGGATACATGAAGAAATAGGCGCAGAGATACCAAAGCTCACGCTTGATGAGAGGGAAAATACCCGCGATCCACCAGCGAGACTGAAAATCCACCGCGGGAACAAAGAAATACACCACCGCGTTGGTCGCGGTCAGCAAGAAGACCGTCTCAAGCCACAGATGGAAGAAACGGCGGAATTTGAATTCGGTCTTGACGTTGGCAAAGCCCGAGATCAGCGCATAGCAGTTGACCGAGCAATAGGTCAGGATCTGTAAGTAATGTGCCAGCTTGTAATTCACCGACAGATGATCGGTTGCCGAAACCACACCGCCCCTGCCGAGAATGTGAAGGCAGACCACCAGAAGCATCGAGATCACGCGGAACAGCTCAACACCCATGTTGCGCTCGCTTTTCGGCTTTGCTGTGACGTCAACAAGCGTCTTCTCTGCGCTTGCTTTGTCATTGAGAACTTGAGTAGACATAGCTTTCCTTTCATAATAAACGAATTAAATGACAGTGACAGCCCTTTGTTGATATTCCCATTATAGCCTATCTCTCGCCCGCTGTCAAGAGTGCGGGAGGGAATTCCCGAATATAAGAAGACCGCCCCTCGGCATTTTGCCGAGGGGCGGTAAAGATCAGGCTTCGCTCTCAGAGGGAGCTTCAAAATATTCAGGATGCTTCTTCTTGGTCACAGTCTTCATAACGAAGAGCGTGCCGACGGTCAGTACAATACCGATGGGAAGGCAGATCCACGCGTTCTGCACAAAGCCCGCTACCACGTACATCACAAAGGAGATGCCCGCTACCGTGACGGCATAGGGGATCTGCGTTGAAACGTGGTTGAGGTGGTTACAGCAGCTACCCGCCGAGGACATGATGGTGGTATCCGAAATGGGCGAGCAGTGGTCACCGCAGACAGCACCCGCAAGGCAAGCCGAAACGCCGATGATCATAAGCTCCGAGGAGGCAGGGCAAATGTAAGTATGATCGGAATGAGAATACCGAAGGTACCCCACGACGTACCCGTCGCAAAGGCAAGTCCGCAAGCAACGAGGAAGATGATCGCGGGAAGCAGCGAGGAAAGACCTGCCGCCGCGCCGTCCATCAGGGTCGCGATGAAATACTTCGCGCCAAGGAGCGAGGTCACGTTCTTGAGCGCGGTCGCAAAGGTCAGAATGAGGATGGCGGGAACCATGGCAATAAAGCCCTTGGGAAGCGCGTCCATCGATTCCTTGAAGGTGATGAGCTTTCTTGCCATCATATACAGGATGATCACGACAAGCGCCACAAGACCGCCCCAGGGAAGACCGACGGTTGCGTCGGTGTCGGCAAATGCCGTCACGAAATCAGAGCCGTCCATAATACCGCCGACGTAAACGAGGGCAAATACCGAAATGGCAACGAGGATCACGATGGGCAGAATGAGGTCGATGACTCTCGCGCGCTCATTGACCTGCTCGGGCTCGCCGTCAACACGCTCACCCGAGATATAAAGATCGCCCTTGTACTGCGCGTTGTATTCATGGATCCGCATCGAGCCGTAATCGTAGCACATCACAGCCGAAGCGATGACGAATACGATCGTGAGAAGCGAGTAGAAATTATAGGGGATCGCCATGACAAAGAGCTTGAGACCCTGACCGTCCTCGGCATATTTCGACACCGCCGCCGCCCAGGAGGAGATCGGCGCGATCATACAGATCGGTGCCGCCGTCGCGTCGATGATATACGAAAGCTTGGCACGGGAGATCTTATGTCTGTCGGTAACGGGACGCATGACAGATCCGACCGTCAGGCAATTGAAATAGTCATCAATAAAAATGAGAACGCCGAGAGCGAAGGTCGCAAACATTGCGCCGACACGTGTTTTGATATGTGTGGATGCCCAACGGCCGAACGCCGCGGAGCCGCCTGCCTTGTTGACGAGCGCGACGATCACGCCAAGCTCCACAAGGAAAATGAAAATGCCCGCCGTATCCGAGACCGCAGGAATGAGACCTTCGGAGGTCACGGCGTCGAGGATCTTCGTAAAGGAAAGACCCGAATACAGGATACCGCCCGAGAGAATACCGATGAAAAGCGAGGAATAAACTTCTTTGGTGATCAGCGCAAGTCCGATAGCAATGATCGGGGGAATCAGCGCCCAGAAGCTGCCGACGACCTTGCCTTCAGCGCATTCCTCACACGTCTCGCTGTCAACAAGTCCCGTACCGTGGCAAATGGTACAGTCCAGCGACTTGTTTGCGCCATCGGTCGCGATGGCAACGACAAGAAGCGCGAGGATCACTACTGCAGCAACAAGAAGCGCGATCTTACGTGTTTTTGTCATGCTGTGAAACCTTCTTTTTTTAAATTTCCGTTTAGGGATACTTTGATTATAGCATGTTTTCCCGCGTTGTCAACCGATATTCCGAGATTATTTCACAAATATTGACAAAAAGTGGTTTTTCAAAGATCTTCCCGATTTCCATGAAACCTTGACAATCGGGGCTTCTTGTGTTAGAATACTGATACTACGAATAAAGAGGTAATGACTATGACCGTAACCGAACGTTTCCTAAGCTACGTTGCCATTCACACAACGAGCGACGATACTTCCGATACACACCCAAGCTCAAAAAACCAATTCGACCTTGCGACCCTGCTTTGTGACGAGCTTGTCGGCATGGGCGCTGTGAACGTGCGCCTTGACTCAAACTGCTACGTGTATGCCGAGATCCCCGCGACCGCGGGCTATGAGAACAAGCCCGCCATCGGCTTCATCGCGCATATGGACACCGCCCCCGATTTTTCGGGCAAGAACGTCAGACCGCAGATCATCGAGCAGTATGACGGCGGCGAGATCGCCCTCGGCACAAGCGGACGCACCCTTTCGCCCGCCATGTTTCCCCATCTCAGAACACTCATCGGCAAAACGCTCATCACCACCGACGGCACGACCCTGCTCGGCGCTGACGATAAGGCGGGCGTTGCCGAGATCATGACCCTTGCCGAGGATCTCCTCACGGGCGATATGCCCCACGGCAAGGTGCTTGTTGCCTTCACTCCCGACGAGGAGGTGGGCATGGGCGCCGATCTCTTTGACGTCGAGGGCTTCGGCGCGGATTTCGCCTATACCGTCGACGGCGGTACGGAGGGCGGCATGGAATATGAGAATTTCAACGCCGCGGCAGCCACCTTCCTCATCAAGGGCGTCAACGTGCATCCGGGCTACGCCAAGGATACCATGGTCAACGCCGCCCTGGTTGCCACCGAGCTTGCCGCCATGCTTCCGAGCGAGGAAACGCCCCGCATGACCGAAGGATACGAAGGCTTTTTCCATCTGACCGACATGTCGGGCACGGTGGAGGAAGCAACGCTTCATTATATTATACGCGATCACGATTTTGACGCTTTCGACCGCCGCAAAGCGCTTCTCAGAACAGTCACCGATACCCTCAACGAAACATACGGCGACGGCACCGTCACCCTGACGCTGAAGGATTCCTATCGCAACATGAAGGAAATGATCGCCCCCTGCATGCACCTGATCGAAAACGCCACCCTTGCCGCCGAGCGTGTCGGTGTCACGCCGACCGTCGAGCCGATCCGCGGCGGTACCGACGGCGCGAGACTTTCGTATATGGGTCTGCCCTGCCCCAACCTCGGCACGGGCGGATATGCCTTCCACGGTCCCTTTGAGCATATCACCAAGGAAGGCATGGAAGCCGAATGCCGCATCCTCAAGGAAATCGTCAGATGCTACGCGGAGGCATGACCGATATGAAACCGCGTTTTCTCTTGCGTATTCTTCTCACGCTCTCGCTTCTTCTCCTTCTTCTGCTCCTGCCCGCCTGCGCGGAGCGGGAAGATACCCTTCCCGAGCTGTTTTCCGAAGGACTTCTCGCTGTCAGGCAGAACGGAAGCTACGGCTTCATCAACAAAAAAGGCGAGTTTGTCATCGAGCCTTGCTACGAGATCGCCACCGATTTCACCGAAAACGGACTTGCCGCGATCAAAAAGGACGGAAAATGGGGCTTTATCAACAAAAAAGGCGAAGAAGTCATCGCGCCACGCTTTGAGCGTGCTATCTCCTTTTCCGACAACGGACTTGCCGCCGTCTCGATCGGCTCTCTGTGGGGCTTTATTGACGAAAGCGGCGAGCTTGTGATCCCCGCCGCCTATTCGGGCGCGCAGAGCTTCTCAAAAAACGGTCTTGCGCGTGTCAGCCGCGACGGTAAGATCGGCTTTATCGACAAAAAGGGCAATACCGTCATCGAGTTCGTGTACGATACCGCCCAGAGCTTTGAAGACAACGACTATGTCCGTGTGGGCGTCAAAAAAGAAAACCCCACCTCGGAGGAAGCATACGCTTACGGCTATATTGACGAAACGGGCGAAGTCCTGATCCCCCTTTCTTACGATTCCCTTTCCATGCCCGATCAAAAGGGCTATGTCCGTGCCAAGCAAAACGGCAAGTGGGGACTCGTCACCCTCAAGGGCGAAACCGTCCTGGAGGCGACCTATGACGAGCTTTCGGTCTTCGGGGACAATGACCGCGCCCTCGTGTTGCTCGGCGGAAAATACGGCTATATCGACCGCGCGGGCGAGCTTGTCATCGGCGCCGTCTACAGCGACGCCAAGGATTTCGGCGAAGGCTCTCTTGCCGCCGTCAAAAACGGCGATAAGTGGGGCTATATCGACGAAAACGGCTTTACCGCCATC
>JAFVYN010000086.1 GCA_017508605.1 Clostridia bacterium | reverse complement strand
TCTCTTCGGCAGGAGCTTCCTCGATAGGCGTCTCCTCGGCGGGTGCCGCGGGAGCGGGCTTCTTCTTCAGGTTGCGGAAGAAGTCACAGATCTTTTCCCAAACGACCTTGAAGCAATTCTTTTTCTCAGTCGAGCGATCGCCCTCAGCAAGACCGTAGATATCGTCGTAATCCTCAACGCGGATCTCAAAGGAATACAGGATACCCATAGTCGAGGGAACGACAAAGGACGTCGCCGTTCCGTCCGCGTTCGCGTACATCAAAAGCGGTGCGCCGATGGTGTCACGTACCTCTAACATTTCGTTGAAGGTCTTGATGTATACGATCTGATAGCCCTCAGTGTTGAAGGGCGTTGAGATCTCTTGAATAAAGGAGCGGTAGCTTGCGACAAGACGCTTGACCTTGATCGCGTAGTTGATATCATGGTTTCTCGTCGCGTACATGAAGATGAAGAAAAATGCCGCACCAATGAGATCCAACGAGCCGAAGACGATGCCGAGAACCAGGAAGACGTTCTTATTGGCACCGGTCGTGCAAGCCATCGACTTGCTTTCTCCGTTGGAAAGGCTGGAGGTCACCGTGGGCTCGGTCTTATCCACCGCAAGGGGGAAACGGAGCGTGGTGAAATACACGTTTTCACTGTCGGTCTTGAAGTCGTCGCAGGAGCCCGTCACATTCACACGCAGAGTAAGCTCCAGCGCACAGTTGACATCCTTCAGACCGTAAGTCTGTAAGAACATCACCGCCGTATCGTTGTATTTGCTGTAATCCACCAGCACAGGCTGGGTAATGGACAGATTTTGCCCTCCGCTCTGGGTATGGGTCTGCATCGGGATCAACTCGGTCACAGGCTCGTAGATCACCGCCCCCGTATACTTGTCCGAAATACGAAGCGTAGCATCCACCCCATAGGCGTAGGAATAGGACATTCCCTTTTTCGAATCCGTCTTGACATCATAACGGAAGGTCGCCATAATATTTTGGATCAGAGCAGCAACGTACGCCTTATCCTTGGCGAGCCACTCCTCCTCGTAAAATTCGTTGGGAGCCAGTTGAACGCGGTAATCGATGTCGCTTTGCTCGGTGTAATCCACGTAGAAGGTACGGCTGACCTGACGGTAGGTGATCGCCATGCTAAGAACAACCGCCGAAACTACGGCGATAATGATGATCTGGATCAACAACCATTTTTTGCGGTTTTTCTTATAGTCAAGTCTTCTTTTCTTTTCTGCCTCTGACATCTTATCACCACTCCTTTCTAATTCAATATGAAGCTTTTCACTTTGAGATCATGTCACGGATCCATATGGTCGGCACGCCGACAAGCGGGATCTTATGGTCCGTCAGTCCAATGATGTCGGATTCTGTTACGTAACCCGCATCGTTCTCCTCATTGGCGTCGCCCTTGGTATAATACCGCACGACACCGTCGATATTTTGAATATCCACCACACGGTGGATCACTTTTGTTCTGTTTCGTTCGAAGACGATCACTTGACCCTCTTCAATGGGCTGGTCTTCATAACGCGTGTAAATGATCGCGTCTCCCTTGTTGATCTCTCCCGTCATGCTTTCGGTAGCAAC
>JAFVYN010000085.1 GCA_017508605.1 Clostridia bacterium | reverse complement strand
GCTCAGCGCCTCGCGGGTTGTATCTACGCAGGTTTGCAGAATACGATACAAGCGGTAACAAAGCCTTCGGTGAAGCGGTTCTCCTTGCTTTTTTCTTTGAGAAGCTTTTTCTTAATTAAATTTCCCGCCCTCTCAATGCCGTCGTCAATACGTATCAGTTCACCGACAATGGTTCCAATTGCCATACAGATAATGACGCTCAAAATGTCTGCCGTATCCAGCGCACTACTGAGTCCTATCAGTATTGTCACGAGAGCCAGCGCGGAAATCACGGCTTTGGTGAACTTGTCTTTTATTTTATTTCTGAATATCAATCTAACCGTGCTTCCGAGAAGAACTGTTGCCACGTTTACTAAAACTGCTACCATAGCCGATGTTTCCTAACTTGAATTTTCCTGAATTATTTTGACAGCATAACCTTATCGCTTGTCATTTGCGTGCCGCTGGATGCTTCAAACATCTGAAGGAGCTGTTCGATCGTAAGCTTCTTCTTTTCTTCACCCTTAACGTCAACCACGATTCGTCCCTCGTGCATCATGATGAGGCGATTGCCCACGCGAATGGCATCCGCCATATTGTGCGTGATCATAATGGTCATCAGGTTGTCCTTGGCAACGATCTCCTCGGTGATATCAAGAACCTTCTTGGCAGTCTTGGGGTCGAGTGCCGCCGTATGCTCGTCAAGGAGCAAGAGTTTGGGCTTCTTCAGCGTTGCCATAAGCAACGTAAGTGCCTGTCGCTGACCGCCCGAAAGGAGGCCAACTTTAGCGGTAAGTCTTTCCTCAAGACCGAGATCGAGAATCTTCAAAAGCTCCTTGTATTCTTTTCTTTCTTTTGATGTAATTCCTGCACGAAGACCTCTGAATGCACCTCTACGGGCGGCAAGAGCAAGATTTTCCTCAATCTGCATATCTGCCGCCGTACCCGTCATGGGGTCTTGGAAAACACGTCCCAGGTATTTAGCACGTTTATGCTCAGGCAGTTTGGTCACGTCAACACCGTCAACGATGATGTTGCCGCAATCTACAGGGTACACACCCGCGATCATATTGAGCATCGTGGATTTGCCCGCACCGTTGCCACCGATAACGGTTACAAAATCCCCCTCGTCGAGGTGAAGGTCAATACCGCGGAGAGCCTTTTTTTCATTCACCGTTCCGGGGTTAAATGTTTTTTCTACGCCAATAATGTCAAGCATTTGTTTTTCCCCCTTTCGGTTTTCTCATATGCTTTTGCGCGTACTGTCTTTTCCAATATGGAATTGCAAGGAATATGGCAACGATTACTGCAGAAAGAAGCTTCAAAAGGTTTGCGTCGAAGCCCAAGATAATAACCGCTTGAATCACTATATAGTAAATGATCGATCCGAATGCAACGGACAGAAGACGAAGTGCAAAGTTCTTAAAGATCTTTCCGAACAAAGCCTCACCAATGATCACAGCGGCAAGACCGATGACGATGGAGCCTTGTCCCATCTTAACATCGGCAAAGCCCTGATACTGTGCAAGAAAAGCACCGGAGAATGCAACAAGACCGTTCGAGAGCATAATGCCGAGAACCTTATTGAAGCTTGTATTGATGCCTTGTGCACGGCTCATGCTTTGGTTAATACCGGTTGCTCGGATCGAGCAACCCATTTCCGTACCGAAGAACCAATACAGAATAGCAATCAGTACGATTAGAACAATGCCCACCGTTATAATCGGATTATGGAAAGCAAATTCTTTTACCCAACGCAGAGAAACGAGGAGATCGGTATTGTTTACATTGATCGATTGATTGGCTTTACCCATAATTTTCAGATTAATGGAGTAAAGCGAAAGCTGTGTCAGAATTCCTGCGAGAATGGGTGGTATTCCCATAAACGTGTGTAACAAACCGGTAATTGCACCTGCGACAAGTCCGGCAACAAAAGCCACAAGCATGGCAAGCCACAAATTGCATCCGTTCAGAATTAGAATTACCGCGACTGCACCACCCGTTGCAAACGAGCCATCCACAGTAAGATCGGCAACATCGAGAATGCGATAGGTGATATAGACACCGATCGCCATAATGCCCCATATAAGTCCTTGTGATACTGAACCCGGAAGGGCGCTTAATAACTGTTCAAAAATTTGCATTATATTTTACCTGTATCTTTATTCAGAATAGGCAGATAGCCGGAGAGAATTCTATTTCACTCCGGCTAAGTGCTTGTATTTAGTTATCTTCGATTGCTACGTAACCTTCAAGAGGTGTAATGCCGAGGGCATCGCAAATTGCCTTGTTGTACTTGGGAGTCTGAGTTTCTGCATATCCAATAGCCAAGGTGGAAATATCAGCTTCGCCCTTCAGTACCTTAACAGCCATTTTGCCGGTTGCATAACCGAGATCATAGTAGCTGATGGAAAGCGTTGCAACTCCGCAACCCTTACAGATACCTTCCTCGCCGGCGATGACGGGAACCTTCTTGGGAGCGCAAACGTTATCAATGATGCCGGTGTTTTCTGCTACGGTGTTGTCGGTAGGAACGTAGATAACATCGCAATTATCAGCTGCGGTCGTACAGATCTGAGCAAGGTCATTGGAGTCGGTGAAGGGGTAAAGAGTAGCGGTGAGTCCCTTCTTTTCAAGCTCAGCTTTAACCACGTCTACCTGATACTGGCTGTTTGCTTCCTTAGAGCAGTAGAGAAGACCAACGGTCTTGGCGTTCGGAAACCATTCGGTGATCATAGCAGCCTGCTTATCAAGAGGTGCAAGGTCGGAGGTGCCGGAAATGTTGCCGCCAACCGAACCGTTCAAGTTCTAGAGCT
>JAFVYN010000084.1 GCA_017508605.1 Clostridia bacterium | reverse complement strand
GAGGGGAAGAGTGAGCGCTGACACAAGGCTTTGCTTCAGGTTTCGTGGGCGCTGCCCACACCCGCGACCTTTTTGGAAAAAGGTCGATCAAAAACTTTTGGTTTTGGGGTCTGTGGCAAGGGTGAAGTGGGCGATCACGCTTCGGTGGGTGGTGTGTCCAGCAATTGGCGGAGAGAGTCTTTCTCCGCTTGTGTGAGGGTGCCTTCTTCAAGAAGCATGGTGATCAGGGCGGCTTTTGAGCCGCCGAACAGCTTTTGCAGCAGCGCTTTGGTCTCTTTTTTGCGGACGTCCTGCTTTGAGATCAGAGAACGGCAGATAAATCCCGGGTCTTCACGGACAAGATATCCCTTCGCCTCTGCTTTTTTAATGACGGTATAGGTGGTGTTTTTGTTCCAGCCGAACAGTTCCTTTGCCAAAAGGCTGAGATCCTTGGCGCTGATCGGCTCGCTTTCCCATACGAGAAGCATGATCTTCAGCTCACTGTCGAATAAAGTCGGGTTCATAGTGCCTCCTTGGACTACTGTTATAGTCTATACTATCACAGTAGTCTGAAAAAGTCAAGAGGCTGTGGAATATTTCCCGAAAACCCCTTGACAAGGCTGTCTATTTGTGATAGACTCAAGATAGTCTATTGATGATAGACAAAGGAGGATGAAAGAAATGAGAGAATTGGGGCTTGTGGAACGGCGCTTTGCCGAGATCGTATGGCAAAACGCTCCGATATCGACCAAGGATCTGGTGGCGCTTTGCGAAAAAGAGCTTGGCTGGAAGCGCACCACGACCTATACGGTTCTGAAAAAGCTCTGCGGTGAGGGGCTGTTCCTGACAGAAAACAGCACAGTCACCCTCGTTGTCACACGGGAAGAGTATGACGCGATCCAGAGCGAGGATTTTGTCAAAGGAAATTTCGGCGGCTCGCTTCCCGCCTTCATCGCGGCGTTTACCTCACGGAAAAAGCTGACCGACGAAGAGCTTGACGAGATCCGCCGCATGATCGATCAGTACGGAGGAAACGGCTGATGGAAAACTTCTTCATTTCTCTTTGCAACGTCGGTGTCAGCGCAACCTACCTGATCTTCGCCGTCATGGGGCTTCGTGCCCTCCTGACAAGGATGCCCAAACGGTATCTCTGTCTTCTGTGGTCGCTTGTCGGACTGAGACTGCTGTTTCCCCTTTCCATCGAGAGCGATTTCAGTGTTCTGCCGAGCGAAAAGATCATTCCCGATGGCATGGCGATGATGCGCGAGCCTGTGATCGACTCGGGCATCGGGGCAGTCGATCAGGTGATCAATCCCATCGTGAGCGGCTCCTTCGCACCCGATCCCGCCACGAGCGCCAATCCCTTGCAGATCCTCTTTGCCATCCTTCCTTGGGCATGGCTTCTGGGTGTCGCGGCGATCCTTGTGTCTGCCGTTGTCGGCTACCTCCGTCTTCGCCGCCGCGTTTTGCCCTCCATCAAGCGTGAGACGGGTGTATATCTCTCGGACGAGATCGAAACGCCCTTTCTCCTCGGCTTTCTTTCCCCGAAGATCTATCTGCCCTCGGGCATTGACGATACCACGGCGGCATACGTTCTTCTTCACGAACGGGCGCATCTTGCGAGATTTGACCATCTGATCAAGCCCCTCTGCTTCCTTCTGGCGGTCACGTACTGGTTTCATCCCATGGTATGGGTGGCGTTTTTCCTCTTCTGCCGCGACCTTGAGGGCGCATGCGACGAGCGTGTACTGAAAACACTTTCCCGTGAAGAGATCAAGGGCTATTCCGAGGCACTTCTTCGCTGTGCTGCCGACAAAAATCGGGGCAAGCTGCGTTTCGGTCCGCTTGCCTTCGGCGAGGTAGGAGTGAAGGAGCGTATCCGCGCGATCCTGAATTACAAAAAGCCTTCCTTCTGGATCACCCTGACCGCGCTGATCCTCGCTACCGTACTGGCGCTGACCTTTCTTACCGTACCGAAGCGCGGGGAGGAGATCTATTCCCCCGATACCGATGGGGTCGATATGGCGGTTCTGCGTGAGCGCTACCCCGATTATTTCTCTCTCAATGCCGATCGGGGGCTGACGGTATATATCTGGCAGCTATCCGCCTTTTCCTATTCTTGCGCCTTATTTGAGAGCGGGACGAGTGAAAAGGACATACAGCTTTCCATCTACAGCGAAAAGCAGGGAACGACGGTCTCCGAAATGAAGGCGATCCTGTCGAGCTATGAGATCGAAAAGGAAAAGATCACGCTGATCCTCGGCTCTGTGCTGTATTCCAGCTATCTCGGTGCGGGTAAGGATGCGGGGCACCGTTTGAATCTTTCGGTGATGTTTGAGCTTGATGCTCCGATGAAGCAGGTGAAAAGGGAATATGATACCGCTATTGCCGATATCGACGGTGACGGCAAGGATGAGGTCCTGACCCTTGTTTTGATGAGGACCGAAATTCCCACGGTAGCCTTGATCGTCAAGGAACAGACGGCTTTTGGCGAAAAGACCGAATATTTCAATTATCTTTGCGAGGAATATTACGATCTTTCCTTCGAAAAAGACAGTGAGGCCAAGCTCTGTGTGAAGGCGATTTCACCCGATCACCCCGATGTGATAAGGCGCTTTGATTTTCGTATCTACTCCGGGAATGTCTTTCTCAGCGATGGCGGTATGCCCATCCACGATGCCCGCGCCTGGGATATGGCGTATTACGTACAGCCGTGACCACGGACAAGGGGAAGCATCTTGACAAGGACTTCCGATTGTGATACAATGGCGTTATCCAAAACCGACAGTACGGAGGAAGTTATATGAAAAAGATTACGGCGCTTTTCCTGTTCACCCTGATCCTTGTATCGCTATTCACCCTGACGGGAGTATCCGTCTTTGCCGAGACGGAAAAAGAGCCCCCCACCCCCGAAGAGCTTCAGCAAAAGATCGAGACTCTGGAAGCGGAGATCGCGCATCTTACGGAGGAGATCAGGAGCAGTGAAGCGCGTGTTGCGACTTTAGAGGCTCTGCAACTTGACCTTTCCGAAAAGGTTACGGAGCTGAACGAGACTCTCTACGCGCAGTCGCTCATGCTTGAAGACCAAAGAGAGGAGATCACTACGCTTTACGTAATGGTCGCGATCGTTTCGGTGGTATCGATCTTGCTGTACAGTATCTCTGTCTACGAAAACAAGAAAAAAGGCAAGGCGTCTTCGGACGCTAACGGCTGAACAGCTCCTTTCGGGGAAGTCACCGACTGCCGCAATAAAATCCCATGCCCCGTGTCAGAGAAGGTCCTCTGACACGGGGTGTTTTTGGTTTATTCTCAACACAGGTTGAGGATGTATTTTTGTTTTTTTCTTGACAATCTTCCTCCGTTGTGCTACAATTATAATGTTGAGTTGTCAACAAGTTTCAAAAATCAACGCCTTATGCGTGTGAATACGGAGGTTCGTATGGAAACAGAAAAATACGGCGCGTTGTTTACGCCCTGGAAGATCGGCAACGTGGAGATCAAAAACCGCATCGTCATGTGTCCGATGGGCGGCACGTCCCTGTTCGGCTGGTTTGAGCTGACGGGCTGTCATTTTGACAAGGAAGCGGCGGCGCTCTTTTTGGAGCGTGCCAAGAACAACGTCGGTCTCATCATTCCCGGTATTGCCCCCCTCAGAGATACGTTCTGGGGCAAATGGCTCTGGCAGAACAAGAAGATGTTTGAGGATCTCAAACTCTTCATGGAGGAGATCCACAAAACGGGTGCCAAGCTCTTCATTCAGCTGACGGCGGGTATGGGTCGCTCCTGGGCGATCACCGAGCTTGTTGCTCCCTTACATAAGAATAAATTCACCCGCGCTCTGCTCAAGCCCATTCTGGACACCTCGCACGAGCTTGCCTCCCCCTCGCCCCAGCCCTCCCGTTGGGCGCACGATATTGAATGCCCCGAGATGACCGTTGAGCAGATCCACGAGATCATCGAGGCGTTTGCGAAGACAGCGAAGCTTTGCAAGGAGGCGGGTGTTGACGGCGTGGAGGTCCATGCCGTTCACGAGGGCTATCTCCTTGACCAGTTTGCCATCGAATTCTTCAATAAGCGCACCGACGAATACGGCGGCAGCTTTGAAAACCGCTACCGTTTTGCCGCTGAGGTCGTCAAGGCGATCAAGACTTCCTGCGGCGCGGACTATCCCGTTTCGCTTCGTTACTCGGTCGAATCCAAGATGAAGGGCTTTTGCGAGGGTGCGATGCCCGGCGAGGATTTCGTCGAGGTCGGACGCGGAAGAGAGGAATCCGAGCGCGCGGCAAAATATCTTGAGGACGCGGGCTACGATATGCTCAATGCCGACAACGGCACCTACGATTCCTGGTACTGGGCGCATCCCCCGATGTACATGCCCGAAAACTGTAACCTCAGTGACGTTGCGCACATCAAGAATTTCGTTTCGATCCCCGTGGTCTGCGCGGGCAGAATGGATCCCGAGGTCGGCGCCAAGGCAGTTGCCGAGGGCAAGATCGACGCCGTTGGCGTCGCGCGGCAGTTTTTGGTCGATCCCGCATGGATCACCAAGCTCATTGAGGACAGAGAAGAGGAGATCAAGCCCTGCATCTGCTGTCATGCCGGATGCTTTAATTTCTCGTCCTCCAAGGGTCACGCCAACACGCAGGATCTCACCGACACGATGGGTCTTTCGCGCTGTGCCCTGAACCCCGAAACGATGCAGTCGAAGAAATACTATATCGCCCCCGCCAAGAAGAAAAAGAAGATCGCGGTGATCGGCGGCGGTATCGGCGGTATGGAGGCGGCGATCCTACTCGCCAAGCGCGGTCACACCGTGACCCTTTACGAAAAGAGCGCAGACTTGGGCGGTGTGTTCATCGCGGCGGCAGCCCCCTCCTTCAAGGAGAAGGACAAGGCGCTGATCAAGTGGTACATCCGTGAGCTTTCGCGTCAGCCCGTGACGGTCTGTCTCAACACCGAGATCACCGATCTCAAGACGCTCGATGCCGACGAGATCATCGTGGCAACCGGTGCTGTTGCCAAGAAGATCCCCGTGAAGGGTGCTGAAACCGCGGTCGAGGCGATCGACTATCTTCTCGGCAAGAAGGAGGTCGGCGAGACAGTTGCGGTGATCGGCGGCGGACTGACGGGCTGTGAGATTGCGTACGATCTCTCCCTCAAGGGCAAAAAGCCCATTATTGTTGAAATGCAGGATGACCTGATCACAACGAAGGGCATCTCGCTTGCCAATACCAGCTATTTGCGTGATTACTTCAAGACCAACAAGACCCCCGTCTATCTCGAGACCGCGCTTTCGGAAATTGCCGACGGCAAGGTCATTCTCAGAGATAAGGAAGGCAAGACCTTTGAGGTTGCCTGCGACAGCGTGATCCTGTCGGTAGGCTATGATCCCGCGCCCGTCGCGGCAAAGGGACGCCGTGTCCACGTGATCGGTGACGCCAAGGCGGTGGGAAATCTCCGCACAGTCATCTGGGGCGCGTGGGATATCGGCATGAAGCTGTAAGTGAAAGGAGTGTTTTACCGTGATCTTAACCAATGAACAACAGGCGATCCTCAACGGCGAAAGAGGAGAGACCTTAGCCAAAGTCATGAAAACGCTGGTGATGTACGGCGAAGCCTTTGAGGCGGAAAAGCTCGTTCCCATCACCTCAAGCTATAACCATCTTGTGACCTCCTTCGGTCTCAAGGTCATGTCCCCGGTATACGATCTGATGCAGACCCTTCTCGACGCGGGGGTTTCGTCCGGACAGAAATTCTCGGTTGACCCCCGTCCGCTCGACAAACACGTCCCTGCCAACATTCTGCAGAATTTCGTATTCAACAAATTCATGTACACCAAGCAGAGCTTTTATGAAGAACAGCTTGAAAAGCTCGGTCTGATGGACAAAAACGCCTTTTCCTGCACCTGCTACATGGACGAGGTCGGCAACAAGCCCAAGAAGGGTGATATTCTGTCCTGGGCGGAATCGAGCGCTGTGGTCTACGCCAACTCGGTCCTGGGTGCGCGCTGTAACCGTAACTCGGGCATTATTGATATCATGGGCTCGATCGTGGGCTACGTGCCCTATTTCGGTCTTCTCACCGACGAGGGCAGAAAGGCGACCTGGGTCATCCGTGTAAAGACGACCAAAAAGCCCGAGGCACAGCTTCTCGGCTCTGCCATCGGTATGAAGGTCATGGAGGATGTGCCTTACGTCATCGGTCTTGACAAATGGATCGGTACGGAGCTTAACGAAAGCGCGACCTCCTATCTCAAGGATTTCGGCGCGGCGACCGCCTCCAACGGCGCTGTCGGTCTTTATCACATTGACAATCTCACCCCCGAAGCAAGAGAATCGGGCATGGCTCTTATCGTTGAGGGCGCAAGGGAATACGTGATCGACGATGCTGAGCTTGAAAGAGTCAAGGCGAATTATCCCGTCATCTGGAAAAAGCCCGATGCCAAGCCGAAGCTTTGCTTTGTGGGATGCCCCCATCTTTCCCTTCAGCAGCTCAAGGACTGGACGGTGGCGATCGAAGGCGCTCTCGGAAAAAAGGGTCTGAAGAAGATCACCCTGCCCACCGTCATGACCGCCGCTCCCGCCGTACTTGAGGCATTTGAAAAGACCGAGTATGCCGCCCGTCTGAAGCAAACGGGTGTGAACCTCGTATATCTGCCCCTTGATGTATATGAACAATCCCCTTTGCAAGAAGATGCCTGTCATCACCTCGTCGAACAAGCTTCGCACCTACACGAGCGCGCGCTATTACACCGACGCGGAGATCCTTGACACGATTACGGGAGGTAGCAAGAAATGAAACAGTTCAAAGGTAGAGTGATCACGCCCGGTGAAGTGACGGCAGAGGCACTTGTCACCACCGAAGGCTTTAATACCCTTGCCTCGTTCCAGATGGCGCTGCAGTTTGGCGACAAGGAAGTCAAATGCGGCGACCAGAACAACAAGGAGCTTCACGGCAAGCCCATGATCGGCAAGGCACTTTGTCTGCCCCAGACCATCGGCTCGACCACGGGCGGTCTCGTTCTGTACTGCGCTTGCGCCATGAAGAAAAATCCCGCCTGCATGCTCTTTGCCGAGCATATCGACTCCCTTGCCGCGGCAGGCGCGATCCTTGCCGACGTATGGGTGGACGGTGTGACGATGCCCGTCATCGACTCCCTCGGCGACGAGTTCCTTGCCTACGTGAAGGACGGCATGAAGATCACCGTCAAGGCTGACGGCACAGTCGAGGTAGAATAAGTACGAAAATCACCCTCTCCCAAGCGGCGAGAGGGTGATTTTCGTTATCGGGATATCTGAAAAGAGATTTTTTTGAGATTTTTTCGCATTTTCTTACAGATTTTTGAAAAAACGCGGTCTATATAGGTGAAGGGCGTTTGACAAAGGAGGTGGAGCTGTGGACGGCATATGGAGTGACGAGAGGATCATTGCGCTGTATTTTGAACGAGACGAGCGCGCGATCGAAAAGACCGACCTGAAATACGGCAAATATCTGTTTACGGTTGCCGATACCGTACTGCATTCCGAGGAGGACAGCAAGGAATGTGTGAACGATACCTATCTGAGGGTATGGCAGGCGATCCCGCCCGAGCGCCCGCAATATTTCCGCGCGTTTCTCACAAAGATCATCCGCGGGATCGCGCTCAACCGTTACAGCGATCTGAAGCGCCAAAAACGGATCCCGTCCGCGCTCTGTGATTCCTTTGACTCGATCGAAGGGTGGCTTCCCGAAAAAAGCGAAGCCGAAGCGCGCGAGGATGCCTTAGCGATCGGCGAGGTGCTGAATCGCTATCTGAAAGGGATCACCCGGCGGCGGCGCTATATTTTCATCAGCCGATTTTTCTATCTGAAGCCCATTGAGGCGATCGCCCGTGCGCTGACGGTCAGCGAATCCACCGTCAACAAGGAGATCAAGGCGATCCGTCGGGGAATCGAAAAAGCATGTAAGGAGGCAGGCATATGGATATTCTGAATGATAGGCTATTGGCGGCGGTCGGCGAGATCGACGAAAGCTTTCTTGAGGAATTTGAAAGTACCGATCTGTCCCGTCTTGCGAGGCAAAGCCGACGGAAAGAGCGCCTTCGCCGTTCGGTAGCGGTATGCTCGCTTGTTCTCTCGCTTGTTCTCCTGCTGACGGCACGATTTCCCCGTTCCATCCCGCCCGTTCCCGCCTATGAGAATGCGTATTTCACGGTAGAAGAGCTGATCTCCCTGTACGCAAGCGAGGGAGAATACGGTGTGCCCTCTATTGGCGGAGCGGGTACTGTCAATTATCAGACGGTCATTGTCCGAGGCGCGCCGACGTGGAACATCGACACAGTGAAGGATCTTGAGACTCTTGCGGTCTACTCGACCTTGCCCGACAGCTTTTATCCCACTGACAAAGCCGCCTTTGAAAGCTTTGTTGCACGCTACCGCGGAGCGATCGAGAGTATCATCCGCATTGATTCCGATTTTGAGATCAGGGAGAAAACCACCTCTTTTACCGATATCGTGGAGTATGATACAGGAGAAAAGGGTGTCAGTATGGAAGTGTACCATACCCGCTATATGATCTCTCTGGATATTGAGAATCTTGAGTCTCTGTACCCGGGCGAGCTTCCCGCAATTTCCCGCTTTGCTTCGGATGACGAGATCCTGGAAGCCTTGATGCCGTATGCGAAATTTGTGCTGTCGGCATGGGGAAAGGCGTATTCGGATCTTGAGATAGCAAGAGACTATGCTTCCACCGATTCCGACTGCTCCGCTTCGGTCAGCGTTCGTTTTTTTGACAAAGAGAAAGCCTTTTCACATGAAGTGGACTCCTATATGGGAGGGAAGGAAGAGTGTCTTATCTTTTCCTTTTATGAAAACGGCAGTGAAGATACCGAAAAGCTTATGCTTTCTCACATCTGGTATCGGGAAATGACCGAAGCGAAAAAAGGATCTCTTGAACAGGTAGCAAAGCTTCGCAGGCTTCCGCTGAGTGAAGCAGAGGCGCTTTTACAAAACGGCTGTTTTTTCAGCGGAAACGTTTGCCCGTTTTGTGCCGCGGAGAATCACAAGGCGGTGGATTTCACCAAGGGCTATGACGAGGTCTCGTTGGTTTACCGCATGAGCCGAAACGGTATGCTGATCCCGTTCTACCGCTTTTACGTCAAGACCCGACAGGATCTTTGGTCGGGACTGCGGGAATACGGCTACGTATACGTGCCTGCCGTGGAGGTTTCGGGGCTTTCGGACTTCTTCGAAGCGAAGCATGCAGGTCACGCTTCGTCATAAACGAAAGGAGATTTTTATGAAAAGAATCATAACGCTGTGTCTGATCATTCTCTTATGTTTTTCGCTGTCGGGATGTCAAAGGGCGTCCTTTGATCCCGAAGACACGCTGCCGCCCCTTGCCGAAGACGAGAAGGAGGTCATTCTTTTGCCAAGCGAGGAGGTGATCTACGGCAATATTGTCGCGAAGCTTTCCCCGAACGTTCTGGTGTTGGAGCCGGGGACACAGCGCATGCTTAAGACATGGGGCGAGAGGGTCTATGTGATCACCGATGACAGCGAGCGTTGGTTTGAGGGCGATGAGATCGAGGTCGCTTTTTCAAAGGCAGAGCGCCCGAACGATCGCTCGGAATATCTGAGGATCTACGCAAGCTGGGTCGAAGCGCCCGTGAAGGCGTATAAGCCTGTGCTGTATTTCTATCCCGAAGAATCGACAGTGTGTTCGGCGACGCTTACGCTTACGGGAGAGCTTGAATGCAGCTATCCCCCGATCGGCGAGGGAGGTTGGCGCTCGTTTACCGCCCATCCCGACGGCACGCTCCTTTTTCCCGATGGCAAACAGTATTATGCGCTCTATTGGGAGGGCATGTTATCGGCAAAATGGGATCTTTCCCGTGGCTTTTGCGTAAAAGGAGAGGACACCGCCGCCTTTCTGGAATGGGCTTTGGCAGAGCAGGGACTGACCTTTCGCGAGGCGAATGAGTTTATCATGTACTGGCTTCCTCTCATGCAGGGCAATCCCTACAACGTGATCACCTTTCAAAAAGAGGCATACACCGACAGCGCGCGTCTTACCGTTGAGCCGATGCCCGACAGTCTGCTTCGGATCTTTATGGTATACTACCCCTCGAAAGAAGAGGTAACGATTCAGCCCGACACCTTCGAAGGCTTTGTCAGAGAGGGCTTTACCGTTGTCGAATGGGGCGGCAGTCAGATCGAAGCCCCGTAACAAGCTATCAGAGAACAGGCGCATAACGGAAAAGAACAAGACTCAAGCGAGGAGTCTTGTTCTTTTTTGTGGGATATTTTTGAGGATAGCTGTGGCATTTGTGTGGGTTACTGTAAAACGCCCCCGCCGTTGTCAGATCCCGACGCAACGCGTCGGGATCTCCGTGAAAATGGCTGTGATCCCTTCTTGTGGTTACTGTTTACCCCCATGTGTTGCCCTCTCCGTCGGCTTCGCCGCCACCGTCTCGCTGCGGCTCGGTCACGCTCCGGCTCTGACTTGCCCCCGGCAAGTCATTCACT
>JAFVYN010000083.1 GCA_017508605.1 Clostridia bacterium | reverse complement strand
GAATGCTAACCGAGCTTCAACGAAAATTCGTTGGCAAGGATATAACCTTGATTCTTGGCTCATATTTTGATGTGCCACTTGGTGAGAATGTGTTTGATTCTGCTGTATCGGTAGAAAGCTTGCATCATTTTACAAAAGAAGAAAAGGTCGGTCTGTATTATAAATTGTATATCGCATTAAAGGATAATGGCTATTTTATACTCACGGATTATTTTTCCTTATCTGATGCTGAGGAACGGATGCACCGAAACAATTTGATAGCTTTGAAAACAAAACAAGGTATTACCGATAACGAGTTTTACCATTATGATACGCCGCTTACTGTGAAGCACGAGATTGAAGCTCTTGTTGAAGCGGGCTTTGCAGCGGTAGAGGTGTTGAATAATTGGGGAGCAACATACACCATTAAGGCAGTTAAATAACTGTCAAATTCCAATTTGTCGAATAGTAACCCCCGACAGACCGTTAAAAATCTGTCGGGGGTTACTATTTGTTTACAGCGAGTCAATTATTCACCAATTGACAATAATTTCTTCGCTAATTTTGCACGCCGTTTCGCCTTCCCTTGTTTTTATTTGATTTGGGATATCGGATCTCACGTTGAAAGACGGAAAGTATTGGGGTTCCGTATAAATCAGATCACAAAGTCAACATGGTTTCAAGCTCATCCGAAAGCGTGTCTTTCTGGATGTGGACCTTCACTTCATTGGAGGATGCGTTGGTTTTCAGATGCATGACCACACTCGCGATCCCGTGCTTTTTTCGAAGGGGGGTCGTCACGTTCTCAACCGCAACGAGATGCTTCGCCATAAATACCGTAACCGTCTTTACAAATCCGCCGCTGTATACGGTCAGCTTGCGATTCTCCACCGCAATTCCCTCGGTGTGATAGCTGAGGAGCGCGCTGACAAGCTTCAGGGAAAAGACGAGAAGCGCCGCCCCGAGCATTCCAAACATAACCGCGGATATCACGGTGGCAGAAACACCCGATGCCACAAGAAGCGCAAGCGTTCCCGTCATAAGAATGACGGTCAGGATGCCGAAGATCAGAAGGAACCAGGAGAGAAAGGGAAAAAAGGATACCGCTCTCGTTCGCTTTTCGCTCGGGATATAGTCGGGCAAAACTCTGTTCAGGATCTCGCCGATCTCATCGTATTTGCAGAACGGAATGAGTACACCGAGACCTGCCGCCTTGTCATTATCACCGCTCTCGACGGTATAACCGATCACCTCAAGTCTGATCGAAGCGAAGCCGAGAATTCTCTGAATCAACCCTTGCGAGATCTTGACCGCTTTGATCCGATCGTAGCTGAAGGTGTTGGTATGCTTTTCTAAAAGTCCGTAGGATATCTGAATACTGCGATCGCGCTTGGTAACAGTGAACCCGTAATAACCGATGAAGGCGTGCGTGATACTTCCGATACAGGTGAAGATCGAGAGAAGCAAAACGCCCCCTGCCATGATCATGACCGCATACAGGAAATACTCTCCCCACGTACCGAGAAAATCAAGCTCGAGCATGGCTTTGCCGATACCGATGACGGTAATCGCCAAAATCGAGAACAAAACGGTAAAGAACGCGGCAGAAACGATATTGATGAGGATGTATAACCATTTCTTAGCAGAGGAAAAACAGTACAGACTGTCTTTGTCGGAGAGAAGCACCTCTTCTCTCTTCGGCTCACAAGCACCGCTTCTTTCACCGGTCTCTTTGAGCGCGTTCAATTCACGCATAAGCGCGTCGACCACCTCGCTCTTTTCGATGACCGTGATCTCCGCTTGATGGGCGGTATTGGCAGAACCGCTGTCTACCGTTAACACGGCAATACCGAAAAGACTGTGAATGATATTCTGTTTTTTATTGATAGCGTGTACCTTTTTATAATCAAGCACCGAGCGTTTTCTGAAAAGTACGCCCCGATGGCATCGGATCTCCCGATCCGTCAGCTCATAGCCCGATGCTCTGTAATACAGGATCCTGTAGGCGACAAAAATGAGATAGATCGCCAGAAAGCAGACAACAAACACGGGAACTGCCGCGGTGATATCCTCGAAAGGGGATTCCTCGTCAAGAAAAAGGTCATCGAAAAGAATAAAGACCGCAACAAAGCTGTAGAAAAGGTCGGTCAGTAAGCTTGAGTAGATATACCCCTTGTCAAATCTCTTCATGCTTCAGTTCCTCGACTCTTGTTTCAAGATTTTGTTCAAGAGCATCGATCAAGCGGTCGGCTTCTTCGGTGGTCAGGGTGGAAATATCGAAGTTTGAGCCTGCGGTGGAAATGGTTACACCGCTCAGCTTAAGCATCATCATGATCGGTCCCTGCGTTCTGTGAAGATCCTGTATCTGGCAAACGGGAATCACCACTCTCTGTCTGAAGATCACACCCTGCTTGACCACGATGCGCTTGTCATCATATCCCCAGGCGTACATTCTGTAGCGCAGAAGCGGCAGTGTCAATATCACGCCAAGAAGCAGCGCAACAACTGTGCCAACACTTACCAAAACGGTAAGCACGATATCACCCGATACTTCTGTCGCAATCAAAACTGCCGCAACACCGAGTACGGCTAAGACAAGTGCCAAAGCACCGATCGCCGCATGAATGTACCATAATTTCAGTACGCTTTTGTCTAATTTGTTCATTTTCATTCTGTGTTTCTCCTTACCTCTATTGCCGTCTGTTTTCTTATCCACGCTGATAGGACTGTCGCTTTTTTATTGACAGAATTCCGCGTGTCCGCATTGAAGGGGCCTCCCCCTATCATTTCGTTCCGAAAATGCGGTCTCCTGCATCACCGAGACCGGGCATGATATAGCCCTTTTCATTCAGGCATTCATCGATAGACGCAATATAAATATGCACGTCGGGATGCGCCGCCTCCAGTGCGGCAACGCCCTCGGGACAGCCCACAAGCGCCATCATGCGGATATTGGTATAACCGCGCTTTTTGACAGCCGTGATCGCCGCAATAGCGGATCCGCCCGTCGCAAGCATCGGGTCGCAGATCACCACAAGGGGATTATCCACCACGGGAAGCTTGAAATAATACTCGTGAGGCTCCAGGGTCTCTTCATCGCGGAACATACCGATATGACCGATCTTGGCGGTGGGGATCATATTTTTGACACCGTCCACCATACCGATCCCGGCACGCAGAATGGGGGCAAGCACGATCTTGTGCGAAAGCTTTTCCTTGTCAAGCTCGACACCGGTCGGGGTCTTGTAGGTCTCACCCGACTTCACGGCTTCGAGATCGCGAAAAACCTCGTAGCACATCAAAGACGCGATCTCGTCAAGATTTTCACGAAATTCCTTTGTTGATGTTTTTTCGTCACGCATGATACCGAGCTTGACCCGGATCAGGGGATGATTGACAACCGTTACCATTACTTTACTCCTTTTATTCAATGACCGTATAGATCAAGGGATTCTGTTTTGCCGCTCCGTCGCGGATCACAAAAGCGCGGGTGAACATGTCGATGATCGGGGAGATCTCTTCCTTGTTGGTGTAGACCGTCGCAAGGACATCTCCTTCTTTCACGAAATCTCCGATCTTTTTGTGAAGCACAACGCCCGCAGCCATGTCGATGGTATCTTCCTTGGTGGCTCTGCCCGCGCCGAGATGCATGGCAACCTCACCCACCGTCAAAGCCTCGATCGCATGGATATAGCCCGTTTTCGGTGCGTAGACCGCCTGCGCCCCCGCAACGTCGGTAAAACGGGAGGGATCATCGAGCTGCGAGGTATCGCCACCCTGCGCGCGCACCATGGCTTTCAGCTTGGCATACGCCTCGCCATTGGCTATCTTTTGACGCAAGAGAGCTTTTGCCTTATCGGGATCGTGTTCAATCCCCGCCTGATCAAGCATGATTGCTCCAAGAGAAACGCAAAGCTCCTCAAGATCCTTCGGTCCTCTGCCGCGAAGCGTTTCAACGGCTTCCTTGACCTCGACGATATTGCCCACCGCAAAGCCGAGGGGCTGATCCATATCGGTGATCACGGCGCGTGTGTCTCTGCCGAGACTCTTGCCGATCTCCACCATTGCCGAAGCGAGCGTTACGGCATCCTCAAGCGTTTTCATAAACGCACCCGAGCCGAATTTTACATCAAGCAGAATGGTATCCGAACCGGAAGCCAGCTTTTTCGACATGATCGAAGAGGCGATCAAAGGGATCGAATCGACCGTTGCCGTCACGTCACGCAGGGCGTACAGCTTTTTATCGGCGGGCACAAGGTCGCCCGTCTGACCGATGATCGCGATCCCGTCGCGGCTTACCTGCTCGATAAACGCCTCGCGGGAGAGTGAAACACTCATACCGCGGATCGATTCGAGCTTATCCAGCGTGCCGCCCGTGTGACCCAGTCCCCTGCCCGACATCTTGGCGACCTTAGCGCCGCAAGACGCCACCAGAGGTCCGAGAACGAGCGAGGTCTTATCTCCCACGCCTCCCGTCGAATGCTTGTCGACCTTGACGCCTTCGATGGCGGAAAGATCGATCACGTCACCCGAATGCATCATGCAATCGGTCAGAATGGCAGTCTCTTCTTTATTGAGACCCTGAAACAGCACCGCCATCGTAAAGGCTGACGCCTGATAATCGGGGATCTCACCCTTGGTGTATCCCGTCACGAAAAACGAGATCTCTTCACGCGAGAGGACCTCGCCTTTTTTCTTTTTCTCTATAATATCTATCATTCTCATAACAAAATCTCCTGACAAAAAAATCGGCTTACGCCGATTCTTTTAAATATTGGTGACGAGCTTCGACGCACGCTCTTCCACGTTTTGCTTGAAATTCATCAAATGATGGGTGTATTCGGTATTCATGTAAGTGGAGGTGATGATGAAATCCGCCGTTGCCTTGGTGTTGGCGATCGGAATGTCATACACCTGCGCGATGCGAAGAAGCGCCTTTACGTCGGGATCGTGGGGCTGCGCGGTCAAGGGATCGGAGAAGAAGATCACAATGTCGATCTCATTGTCCACAATGCGCGAGCCGATCTGCAGATCTCCCCCGAGAGGACCCGAATTGAAGCCTCTGACGGGAAGCCCCGTATGTTCTGAGATCATGCGCGCGGTCGTACCCGTGCCGTACAAAAAATGTCCCTTCAGGATGTCAAAATTCTCAGCGCACCAACGGATCATGTCTCCCTTTTTGTTATCGTGCGCGATCAGGGCGATATTCTTCTGCTTACCAATGACAAATTCAACGCCCTTGTTTTCCATATCCATTTTATTATCCTCTTTTCTTATTCTATCGGATTTATTATACCAATTCTTCAGACTTTTGTCAAGTCACAGCGGAAGATTTTACAAAAGCATAAAAAAGATCCTTACCGCCCGTGATAAGGATCTTTTGTGTTGATTCAAGTGGTCTCTTTGCTGCCGAATACGGCTGTATAATGGTCGATCGCCTGACGGATGATATCGATCGCCTCGGTGAAATCACCCACCTCGTCGACCACGGTCTGTTTCTTCTCAAGCGTTTTATAAACCGAGAAGAAATGACCCATTTCATCGTGAATGTGCTTGGGCAGGTTGTAGACCGAACGGTATCCGTTATACACGGGATCGCTGAAGGGGATCGCGATGATCTTCTCATCCTTTTTCCCGTCATCCAGCATGGAGATCACGCCGACGGGATAACAGCGCACGAGCGTCATCGGATGAATGGGCTCGGAGCAGATGATCATCACATCAAGAGGGTCGTTGTCATCGGCATAGGTACGGGGGATAAAGCCGTAATTTGCCGGATAGTGTGTTGCCGTATACAAGGTGCGATCAAGCTTCAGAAAGCCGGTTTCCTTGTCAAGCTCGTATTTGTTTTTACTTCCCTTTGGAATTTCCACGACGGCAATAAAATCGTTTTCCCGAATGTGTTCGGGATTCATGTCGTGCCAGATATTCAAAAAATCACACCCTTTTGTGTCAAAATCGAAATGGGGCTAAGAAAACCGATAGGCAAGCCTATCGGTTTTCCTTGCGTTGTTGTTATTGAGCTGCATCCACGATTACGGAGAAATCGACTGCCTTCAGAGAAGCACCGCCGATCAGACCGCCGTCGATGTTTTCCATAGCAAGAAGCTCAGCGGCATTCTTGGCGTTCATCGATCCGCCGTACTGAATGATCACTTCTCTTGCTACCTGCTTGCCGTATTTCTTGGCGATCACACCGCGGATGAGAGCGCAGACCTCTTCAGCCTGCTCAGCCGTAGCGGTCTTGCCCGTACCGATCGCCCAAACGGGCTCGTAAGCAATGATGACCTGCTTCATCTCTTCTGCCGTTACGTCAGCAAGAGCGAGCTTGACCTGGCGGGATACGACCTCTTCGGTAATATCCGCTTCACGCTCAGCAAGAACCTCACCGACGCATACGATGGCGGTAAGACCTGCCGCGATGGCAGCGCGGGTTCTCTTGTTGACAGTCTCATCGGTCTCGCCGAAATACTGTCTTCTCTCGCTGTGGCCGACAACGACGTATTTTACGCCGGCGTCGACGAGCATGTCAGCCGAGATCTCACCGGTGAAAGCGCCGCTCTTTTCAAAGTGAACGTTCTGCGCGCCTACCTTGATGCTCTTGCCCTGGCAGGCCTTGGCAACGGCGGGAATATCGATAGCGGGAACGCAGACCACGATATCGCAGCCGCGCTTACCCTTGACGTTTTCATAAAGCTGTGCAATAAACTCCTTGGTAGCAGAGGGAGTCATGTTCATTTTCCAGTTACCCGCAATGACGGGTCTTCTTTTTCTTGAGCTCATGATTATCTCCTTATCCGTTTTGCGTCTTAGTTTTTATCGTTGAGGACAGCGATACCGGGAAGCTCAAGGCCTTCGAGGAATTCAAGCGAAGCGCCGCCGCCGGTCGAAATATGAGTCATCTTGTCAGCATAGCCGAGGGTCTCAACAGCAGCCGCAGAGTCACCGCCGCCGATGATCGAGATCGCGCCGCTGTCAGCAACAGCCTTGGCAACGGCACGTGTGCCGCTTGCGAAGTTTTCCCATTCGGAAACGCCCATAGGACCGTTCCATACAACAGTACCCGCGCCAACGAGAGCCTCAGCAAAGAGAGCCTCGCTCTTGGGACCGATGTCAAGACCCATCCAGTCAGAGGGGATCTCGGTGGAATCTACAAACATGGATTCAGTCTCGGGATCGTATTCGCGTCCGAGCTT
>JAFVYN010000082.1 GCA_017508605.1 Clostridia bacterium | reverse complement strand
CGGTGTCGGGAAGAAGCGCCACGATCAGCTTGCCCGCGTTTTCTCCTCTTTGTGCTACCTTCAGCGCCGCCGCAAGAGCAGCCCCCGAGGAAATGCCCACAAGAAGACCCTCGCAGCCCGCAAGCTCCCTTGCCGCTTCAAAGGACTCTTCACTTGTAACGGCAATGACTTCGTCGTATATGGCGGTATCCAGTACCGAAGGAATAAACCCCGCGCCAATGCCCTGAATTTTATGCGCGCCGCTCTCGCCGCCCGACAAAACAGGCGAATCCTTCGGCTCAACGGCGATCACCTTTACAGAAGGCTTTTGCTCCTTGAGATAGCGTCCCGTACCTGTCAAGGTGCCGCCCGTACCGACAGCCGACACAAAAAGATCCACCTCACCGTCGGTCTGACGGAAGATCTCGGGACCCGTGGTATCGTAATGCGCCGCCGCATTGGAGGGATTGTCAAACTGCGAGGGAATGAAGGCGCCGGGTATCGTTTCGGCAAGCTCTTTCGCCTTGTTAATCGCGCCTGTCATGCCGAGCGCCCCTTCGGTCAGAACGACTTGTGCGCCGTAGGCTTTTAAGAGATTGCGGCGCTCGACACTCATGGTGTCGGGCATGGTAAGGATCACACGGTAGCCCCTTGGCACGGCGCAGGCGGCAAGACCGATTCCGGTGTTTCCGCTCGTCGGCTCGATGATGGTACCGCCGACCTTCAGCTTGCCTTCCCTCTCGGCATCAAGCAGCATACGAAGCGCAGCGCGATCCTTTACGCTCCCCGCGGGATTCATAGATTCCAGCTTCACGGCAAGACATGCCGAAAGCTGATATTTGTTTTCAAGATTAACAAGCTCTAAGATCGGCGTGTTGCCGATAAGCTCTGTCAACGAGCGTTTGATCTCACTCATAGATACCTCTCATAAAACAACGGTCAGCGAAGCACCGCCGACCGTTTCTTTTTTTATACGGATTATATACGGGGCTTACTCAGACGATCGCCCTCATCAGCATCGTGAGTGTCAAGCCGTCAAGCGCTTTTTCAAGCTCACGTTTTGACACGTCCTCACACAGAAGATACAGCGTGTCGCCATCTTCTTTGAGAAGCGTATAAGCGGACAGTCTTTGGTCCATATCGACTCTCTCTGCTTGTACGGCAACGCAGAAATCGCTTTTCGCTTCGTCGTAGGCAACTGTTTCAAGGTCGTTTTCTTTGAAGAAGCAATAGTCGTCGGTCTGATCCTTGCGGCGAAGGATCGCCAGAATGTCACTGATGACAGCGCCTGCCGTGGGGAATTTTCCCGCGCCCATGCCGTAAAACATAAGATCGCCCATATCTCCTGCCGCAACCTTTACAGCGTTGAACACGCCCTTTACCGAAGAAAGAGGACTGTCAGCCATCACCACGCAGGGCGAGACCGAAAGATAGATCGTTTCCTTTTCTTTTTTCGCCGTGGCAACAAGCTTCAAAGCACCGCCGCAGGAAGCGGCAAACGTATTGTGCTCTTCCCGCATTTCGGTAATACCTTCGCAGTAGACCGATTCAAAGGATACAAGCTTGCCCCAAGCCACCGCCGCCAAAATGCAGATCTTTCTGCAGGTATCGGCACCCGAAACGTCGGCTGTGGGATCTGCTTCGGCATAGCCAAGCCGCTTTGCTTCATCAAGGGTATCCTCAAAAGAAGAGGAGCAGTCGTTCATTCGGGTGAGGATATAGTTTGTCGTGCCATTGAGGATTCCGTCCATGCGGTCGATGCGAT
>JAFVYN010000081.1 GCA_017508605.1 Clostridia bacterium | reverse complement strand
GTTTGGGCTTAGCCCATACTGTGGTTGTCTGGACAAATGCGATGCTCGCATTTAGCGGTGTTTTGCAAATTCTCCGATAAGGACATCACCCTTAAGGAGCTTTTTTGTTTTTCGGCTATTTTGGTGTCGCATTCTCCGGGGTTTCAGTTGGCTTCTTTTGCCGCAAGGATCGACTGATACAGTGCCTCGGTTTCTTCGGCGGTTGCGGCGTTCAGGACGATGACGGTATCGGAGGAGCGAATCACGATCTCGGCATCGGTAGAAAGATAGGTATAGCGCGTGTGATTGCCGAGGGATTCGCTGTGAAAGAATCCGAGGGCGAGGCGCAAGGAAGAAAATCCCGCAATACGGGTGGCGGATTCGCCGCGCTCAAGGTATTCAACCGAATCGATCTCGTCAAGCGGAAGGGTGTGAGTGCTGTAAAAGGGGGCGTCTACCGTGACAGAATCCGCGGTCACCGTGTAGGTGATGTTGCCTGTCAGCATGATGGTACCGACAACGGCACAGAGGATCACAACGATGGAGATGGAAATGATGGCTTCACGCTTGTTTTTTGGCTTCAGCGCATCCTTGGTGATCTTGCCTTCGCGAAGCTCTTTCCTGAAGAAAAGCTCGGAATAGACAAGCGGAGGAATGACGGTGAAAAGTAAAAGCAGGATGAGCGACCACATGAAGAAGGATGCGGGGAGAAGGGTGGTAAGAAGCATCAAAGCGCCGCAGATCACGTAGAGTCTTCCCGCAAAACGGTGGGTCGCGTTCCAGTTGGCATCACTTGACATCGTGAGGCGGGTCTTGATGCCGACCGTACGGTTACGGGTGCATTTCGGCATATAATTACCAATGACCATAAAGACCGTACCAAGCAAGATCGAGACAGCAAAGGGCATAAGATACAGGTCAAAGCCGAGTGCGGTTGCGTAAATGATCGCGCTTGCATAGACCGAGACTGTGGGAAGAATGAAGTAGACCATCGACATGATCTTCGGGCTTTGGTCGGTATCTTTATTGTCGCGGTGGGTGACAATAATGCCGATGATCTGCATTGCGGCAAAGAAAAGCGGCAAAAAGACCACGACGAAGAGCGGATTGGCAAAGCCGTCCGCTTCACCCGTGATACCCCAGTGAATTGCGATCTCATCAGCTAAGTTGTTCCACATAATAGCTCCGAAAAGGGAGGGAAGCAGGATGATGACGAGTGAAATTACCAAAAGCTTTTTGTTCAGTTGTTTCATAGACTATTCTCCTTTCAGATCGGAGATCCACCAGAGGATCTCTTCTAAAACCGATGCGTTTAATTGATAATAAATGAATTTTCCGTCGCGTCTGTCACGGATCAGATCGGCTTCCTTCAGAATCGAAAGATGCCGTGAGATCGAGGCAAAGGTGACGTCGAAGCGTTCGGCGATATCGCCTGCCGTCATCTCGCCTTTTTTTAACAGCGTCAGGATCTCGCGTCGGATCGGGTCGGACAGTGCGCGCAGCGTGTTTTGTATGCCCATGGGCTACCTCCTCATTTAACATTTAACCTAATTGTTAAATGTATTGTAGCAGAGAACCCCTTGTTTGTCAAGGGGTTTCGGAAGAATTTTTGGATTTTTTTCGGATCTTGGGTTTGGTGAGATCGTAGCTGACATCGAGAGCGAAACGGATGATATCGTCACTTGCCGTATTGTCAAGGCGTATGGAGATCCAGTGTGATCGGTTCATGTGATAGGCGGGATGCACGCCTTCTTGCTGCCACATATCGTGAAGAAGCTCGGGCGCGGTCTTGAGATTGACGATATCGACTGTTCCTTCGTGAGGAAGCCCGAGACGGCTGTAGCCGACCGTCATCACCAGGGCAAACCATTTGCGGTTTTCGGGATGGCGAAACACGGCGGTCTCATGTAAGTCCTCAAAAGGGAAGTCCGGCTCTCTGCCGTAGGTCTCTCTGACGTATTGAAGAAATTCCTCCCGTGTCATCGTATGCCTCCTTTCGGGTTTTCTCTAATGACAGTATAGCACAGTTGGGGACATTTCGCAATACCTTTCCTTGATTTTGAAAAGCGCCTCTTGACTTCGATGGGATTTGACCGTATAATACAGGCAGAAAGGAAGGGATAGAATGATCCAGTTTTTTAAAAGCCTGATCGATCAGGACAGAGAGCCGGTTGTGATCTGTGATCTCAGACATACGATTCTGTATATGAATCCTTCGGCAATCGCGCGCTATCAAAAGTGGGGCGGGGAGGCACTGATCGGGCGCTCACTTTATGATTGTCACAACGCCGATTCGCGCGAAAAGATCGACCGCGTGATACATTGGTTTTCGGAAGCTCCTGCCAATAACCGCGTGCATACTACGTACATTCAAAGAGAAAACACCGATGTATATATGGTCGCTCTGCGAGACGGCGAAGGTGCGCTGATCGGATATTATGAAAAACACGAGGTGCGTACAGTCGATCAGAGCGGCTTTTATGAGAGTATTGGGTCATCAACATCCGATTCAACCGTTGGTTGAGCGTTTTTTCAACGAACGGTTGAAGGAAATCAACAAAAGGTCGCTTTTGTTTAAACGCTTTCGGTGCTATCATAAAGGCAGCAAATGAAAGAGAGGATATACAGATGAAACAAACACTTGGCAAACGAATTGCATATTACCGTAAAGAAAAGGGAATGACGCAAGAGGATCTTTCAGAGGCTCTGGGTATCAGTGCACAAGCGGTGAGTAAATGGGAGAATGATCAAACCTGTCCTGACGTGACGGCACTTCCGACTCTTGCAGGGTTGCTCGGCGTTACGGTTGATTATTTGCTGACCGGTGAAACGGCAGAGCCGTCCACCCGTGTAATACCTGAGGAGGATCGGCGCGAGATGAAGAATCTTGTACTTCACATCAGCGTGGATTCTGCCGACGGAGACCGTGTTCGCGTGAATCTGCCGATGCTGTTGGTAGAAACGGTATTGAATCTTGGACTGTCATTGCCGCAGGTTTCGGGGAATGAAGCCTTAAAGAACGTTGATTTTGCCAACCTTCTTACACTGGTAAAGCAAGGTGTTGTGGGCACTCTTGTTGAAATCGACACGGCTGAAAAGGATACGGTCAGAATTACGGTGGACTGATGACGGTATACGTAAAAACGTCGAAGCACGAAAAAATGCGTTTCCCGATTTTTTTGTGGATCCCGAACTGTATTTGCTATAGCCGTGTTACAGTAAGGGTTTCGTCATGGGCACTACGCTACACGGATATTCATTTTGGGAAGTCGGAGCTTGAGGCTTTGTTCTCGGCACTTCGCATTTGTCGAAAACGGCACAAAAAGCTGATACTCGTTGAGGTTATCTCCCATGACGGCACGAGGGTAAGGATTACGTTATAAACGATGACGCACGAATAAAAAGACGGTTTTTGCCGTCTTTTTTGATTGTCTCTTGACATTTTCGGTATTGTATGATACACTAACGATAACGTGAGTTTTTAAAAAACTACCATAATCAAGAAAGGAAATTACCTATGAACTACCGTGATTTTGGCAAAACGGGGGAGAAGATCTCGGCGCTGGGCTTTGGCTGTATGCGTTTTCCCGAATATAAGGAGGGCGAAAAGAACCTTGTCGATCAGGACAAGGTTGACGAAATGATCGCTTATGCTTATGAAAACGGTGTGAATTATTTCGACACCGCACCTTACTATTGCAATCAGAACAGTGAGGCGGCGCTCGGACACGCTGTCAAAGGCTTCCGCGACAAGATCCTGATCTCCACCAAATGCCCCATCAATGCCGGCATGGGTGCTGACGGTTATCGCAAGTTCCTTGAGCAGAGTCTGACAAGACTGGGGACCGATCATATTGATTTTTATCATTTCTGGGGTATCAACCGCGGTTCGTTTAATGATATTATCGTTCCCGAGGGACTGCTTGAGGCGGCTCAGAAGGCAAAGGAAGAGGGTCTTATCCGTCATATTTCCTTCTCCTTCCACGATCATCCCTCTGCCATCAAGCACATTGTCGATACCTCTGAAGAGCGCGGCGTTCCAATGGAAACGATGCTTTGCCAGTACAATCTGTTAGACCGTTCCAACGAGGAAATGATCAAGTACGTAAACGAAAAGGGTCTCGGCACGGTGGCGATGGGTCCTGTAGGCGGCGGCAGACTTGCCGCTCCCACCGAGCTTTACACCAAGCTCACGGGTAAGCCTTCGATCGCGACGTATGAGCTTGCGTTCAAGTTCTGCCTCGGCAATCCGAGTCTCAACTGCGCGCTGTCGGGCATGCAGAATCTCGATATGGTGAAGAAGAATATCAAGGTAGCGTCCGATGACACCGCCTTCTCGGAAGAGGAGTGGGAGCAGCTTGGCAGCGCAATGGAGTCGATCAAGAAGTTCTCCGAGCTTTACTGCACCGGCTGTAAGTATTGTCAGCCTTGCCCCGCTGACATCAACATTCCCCGCATTTTCGAGATCTACACCTACTACAACGTATACGGTCTCAAGGATCATGCCAAGAACATGATGCGCGATTATAAGAATCGCGGCGGCAAGACCTTCAGCGACTGTATCGGCTGCGGCGCTTGTGAAGACAAGTGTCCTCAGCACCTCGAGATCCGCAAGAATCTTGAAAAGGTCATGAAGATCTTTGAAGAATAAGCGATACCGTCAAGAGGCTTTCGTACTATGTGTGAAAGCCTCTTGACTTTTTTTCTGTTTGGCGTATAATAGAGGACGGACGAAGGGAAGTGAGACTTTGCAACAGAATAACAACGCGTTGACGGAGGGCGTCATCTGGAAAAAGATGATCTTCTTTGCGCTTCCGATCTTAGTCGGTAATATCTTTCAGCAGTTTTATAATACCTTCGACTCCTGGTGTGTCGGTCATTTTATCGGAGACCAGGCTTTGGCGGCGGTATCGTCGTCGGGAAGTCTCATCTTTATGATGATCGGTTTTTTCAACGGTGTTGCCATGGGTGCGGGTGTTCTGATCGCGCGGTATTTCGGGTCAAAGGACTATACCGCCATGCGCCTTGCGATCCATACCGACATTGCGTTCGGCTTGGCGGCAGGTATTCTGCTTTCGGTTCTCGGAGTGCTTCTGACACCGATCATTCTGGTTCTGATGGATACGCCGCCCGAGGTTTTGCCGCTTTCGATCGAGTATTTCCGATACTATTTCTGCGGTACGGTCTTTACCGTTCTTTACAATATTTTCGTGGGCATTCTGCACGCGGTGGGCGACAGCCGTCACCCCTTATACTATCTGATCTTCGCTTCCTTTGTCAACGTGGGGCTTGACCTTTTGTTCGTTGCCGTTCTCGGCTTGGGTGTGGGCGCGGCGGCACTTGCGACGACGCTTTCGCAGGGAATCAGTGCGGCTCTTTGCTTCAGGAAGCTGATTTCGGTGAAAGAACCCTACCGTCTGTCACTGAAAGAGGTGCGCTTCCATTTGCCGAGCTTTCGGAAGATCCTCTCTTACGGACTTCCTTCTGGCGTTCAGAATTCGGTGATCGCCCTTGCCAACGTGGTGGTACAAAGCAATATCAACGGCTTTGGCGGAGAAGCAATGGCGGGCTGTGGTTCCTATTCCAAGATCGAGGGCTTTGTCTTTTTGCCCATTACCTGCTTCATGCAAGCGCTGTCGACCTTTGTCAGTCAGAATCTCGGCGCGGGCAAGCGTGACCGCGTGAAAAAGGGCGTTCGCTTCGGGCTTGTGACAGCCGTTTTGCTTGCCGAGGCGGTGGGGGTTCTCAGTTATCTCTTGGCGCCGAAGCTGATCGCGATTTTCAACGATAAGCCCGCCGTGGTGGACTTCGGTGTCCGTCACATGCGCTCGATCGCGCTTTTCTACGGACTGCTTGCCATCTCCCACTGCCTTGCTGCCGTCATGCGAGGCGCGGGCAGGGCAAAAGTGCCGATGTTTACCATGCTCGGGTGCTGGTGTGTTCTGCGTGTGGGATATATTACGGTGGCGCTGACTTACGTCAACCGTCTTGAAACGGTATCGTTTGCCTACCCCATTACCTGGGCGGCATCCACGGTCATTTTACTGCTTTACTTTTTCAAGGGCAACTGGATGAATACCTTCGACAAGGAACGCGCCGCGCAAAAGCGATTGTCATCATGAAAAAAACGACCTCGTAAGAGGTCGTTTTTTTGTGATCAGTTTTTGGGTAGGTAGATCCTGAAATGCGTGATAGCTTCGGGATCGTTTTTGATGCTGATGGTATTGCCCTTGACGGCGATGTTGAAGGCACGGCTGGTATAATTGCCCCACCATTCCTCAGTGACGAAAACGATGGGCTCGGTTACGTTGCCGGGACGCGAGGTCTGACGGTTTTCGTCGACCCATGCTTCGGGACGGTACTGCCAACCCTCGTCGATGACGATGACGGCACCGACGGGCAGAGTGTCTTTTGTGAACATTTCGGTAGCGATAAAGTACCCCGAATTGTCAGCGCCCGTGATGATCTTGTGGTGATTGTTGGTGTCTCCGCTGTTCCAGTAGCCGCCCATCGTATAGTCAAATTCCATGAGCGTATAGTCATCGGGGTTAAAATCGTCGGCAGAGGGCGGAGCGGGAAATTCTACTTTGATATTGGGAACCTTAGTTCCTTGCGGTACATAGATGTTGAAGTGCGTGATGGCTTCGGGATCATTTTTGATGGACTTGTTCGAGCCGATCACCGAGAGATTGAAGGCGCGCCAGGTATAGCCTTCCCAGAAGCTTTCGGTGACGAAGAGATATTCCTGGGTGGTTGGCTCGGGACGGCCGCTCTGCTGCGCGTTCGATCGCCAGCGTTCGGGACGGTATTGCCAGCCCTCGTCAAGGACGATGACCGAACCGACGGGCAGGGTTTCTTTGGTAAACAGCTCGGTGGCGATATAGTAACCCGAATTGTCGGCATTGGTGATGATAACGTTATACCTTGAGCCGTCGCCGCTGTTCCAGTAGCCACCCACCGTATAGTCAAAGCTGAGCTTGGTATAGCCCGAAAGATCAAAGGTGGGCTTCTCGGTATAGGAGGAGGGGGTCGATTCCAAGGGTGTGGAGAGGGCGTTGTTGACAGCCTCGACGATGAGCGCCTCGGCGGTCTCGTTGATGTCGAGGGCATCCGGCTTCAGTTTTAGGGTGTCAAGCTTCTTTCCCGTCAGGGTGGCAAACCAGGTGTAGCCCGCGATATACCGCGCGGTTTCGTTGAGATGGTAGCCGTCGCGGGTCAGAGTGTCTCCGTAGAAGCCGCTTCTTGCGTTCTGAACGGCAGTACCGGAGGGAATGAGAATGGGGAATTCCTCCATCGAAAGAACACGGTTCTTGACCGCCTCGCAGATGGCTTTGTACATATACGCCTGATCATTGCGGTATTTTGAGAATTCGCCGTGGGTGGAGTTCTGCTGATATGCCCAGGTCATGTGCCAGGCAAATTGGCAGTCGGGATTTTTCATATTCTCCTTGACAAAGGCAACCATCGGAGCAAGGTAGGGCTGATAGGTCGCGCGCTGACCAGACGAACCGCTGGCTTGCTGCATGGTGATGATATCCCATTCCTCATCGAGAATTCCGTCGAGAATGGTGGCATTGGGCTTTTCTACCCAATTGCCGCGGGTATTTTTGAAATACTGGTACGCTTTGGCGCCCGACTTCATATTGTTATAGTGTGTCTGAAGCGTGCATCCGCCGATATAAAGATTGCCGAGGATCACGTTCTTGACGCCCTCAGCCTTGGCGATATCGTAAAGATACGTCATGGCGTCGACGGAAAAGCTGTTTCCGATGGCTAAAATTTTCAAGGTTTCACCGTCCCATTTGGTATTTGGATACATCACGTCGGGCTTTGACGCGGTGGCGGGGGTCGAAGTTTCGGGGGATGTCTCGGGCTCGGTGGTTTGCGGCGGTGTCAGAGGATCGGTGCCCGGCTGCTCGGTCAGGGTGGTTTGGGGCGTGGTGTCATCCAGGGAATCCGAGCAGGAGAGAAGGGTGAAAGTCATAATGCATAGGCCAAGAAGCAGAAGAAGAATTTTTTTCATATTGAGCGCTCCTTACTGTTTTTTTACAGTATAGCATATTGTAATTAAAAAAGCAAGAAATAAAGCTGAGAAAAATATCGAAAAACAGAAGGGTTATCTTGTTTTGCCTATTGACAAAGGGGAAAAGCTGTGCTATACTGTAAGGCAGTATGGAATCTTTTAATGATGCAAGAAAGGAATCTTTGAGAATCATGGACGACGGCGGTAGTTGTATTACGTTTGTAATCACCACCACACAGATACATAGGAATGACAGCATAACCGGCGAAACTGGGATACCAAGGGCGCAGGCTATGCTTTTTTTGCTCAAAAACAGGCTGATCTCGTAGGATTTTACCGATCTGTGCAATGTTTTTGATTTTTTGAAATAAGGAGTAATTTACTTAATTTGTTATGGACATATTCTTATCACTGTTAATTCAGATCCTTCTCATCTCGTTGAACGCTGTGTTTGCCTGTGCGGAGACTGCCATTATTTCTGCCAGTGACGTGAAAATTGCCAAGATGGTACTCGAGGGCGATCGCCGTGCCAAGCGCATTACGAAATTCAAGGATAAGCCCGCGAAATTCTTATCGACCATTCAGGTTGCCATTACGCTGTCGGGCTTTCTCGGATCGGCATTGGCGGCAAGTAACTTTGCCGATCCCATTGTCGACCTTCTGAACGGAGCGGGCATTAAGTTTGAGGGCTTATACACCATTGTGGTCATTGTGATCACCCTGCTGCTCTCCTTTATCACCATCGTTTTCGGTGAGTTGGTTCCCAAGCGTGTGGCGATGAAGAATCCCGAAAAGACCGCTCTCGGTATGTCGGGTCTTCTGATGTTTATTTCGAAGCTGTTTGCGCCTATTGTATGGCTTCTGACTGTTTCCACCAACGGTGTGCTTCGTATGATGCGCATCAATCCTCAGGATACCGAAGAGAAGGTCAGTGAGGAAGAGATCGTCATGATGGTCGACGTTGGCTCGAATGCCGGCGTGATCGATGACACCGAAAAGGAAATGATCAAAAAGGTGTTTGAATTTGACGATATGACGGCGGGCGAATTCGCTACGCACAGAACCGATATGGTTATCCTCTGGCTCGAGGATGACAATGAAAAATGGAAACAGATCATTCACGAGACCCGTCACTCGATCTATCCCGTCTGCGGCGAATCTGCCGACGATCTTGTCGGTATGCTCAACGCGAAGGACTTCTTCCGTCTTGATGGTGCTTCCCGTGAGGAGATCATGAAGCACTGTGTGAAGACGGCATATTACGTACCGCAGACAGTCAAAGCTGACGTGCTTTTCCGTCAGATGAAGAAAACGAGAAACCGTTTTGCGGTGGTACTTGACGAATACGGCGGTGTCTTCGGTATCGTTACGATGAATGACATCATTGAGCAGATCGTCGGTGGCTTTGATGAAGAAAGCATTCAGGAAGAAGAGGAAGAAATCGTTTCTATTGAGGAAAACGTTTGGCGGATCAAGGGCAGCGCCTATCTTGACGTTGTTTGCGAAAAGCTGGAGATCACCCTGGATGAAGAAGAGCTTGAGGCGGAATCCTACGATACCTTCGGCGGTCTTGTCTTCGGTCATTACGGCATGATCCCCTCGGACGGCTCGACCTTCTCGATCGACATCGGTGAAAATGTTCACGTTGAGGTGCGCCGCATCGTCGATCACCGTATCGAAGAAGCGATCGTCACGGTGACGCGTCCCGAACCTGTTCTTGCGGAAGATGAGGACGGCGAAGAATCCTTTTAAATATGAAAGCCCTCAGAACTGAGGGCTTTCGGTTTGCGTATTTCGGATGATATCATAATTTTAAGGAAGTGATCGTATGGCAAAATCTTCGGATAGGGATCTGTTTTCCGGATCGCTTGTCAAAAATATACTGCTATTCACGCTGCCGATCATTGCGACGGGCATACTGCAGCTGCTTTTCAATACTGCCGACCTTGCGGTGGTAGGTCTTTTCCGCGGCGAAGAGGCGGTGGCGGCTGTCGGTTCGACCTCCTCGATGATCCACCTGATCGTCAATCTCCTGGTAGGGCTTTCGGTGGGCGCCTCGGTCGTGGTAGCGCAGGCATATGGTGCGGGAGACCGTGAAGCGATCGGACAGGGCGTACATACCGCCTTTGCTGTGGCGCTCTTCGGTGGGGTAATTTTTGGTATTCTCGGTTTTTTCATGTCGCGTCCCATTCTTGTGTGGATGGGAACCGATCCTGCGGTGCTTGACAGTGCTGTTCTTTACGTGAAGATCTATTTCTTCGGTGTACCGATGAGCATGGTCTATAATTTCGGTGCATCCATTCTGCGCGCGGTAGGGAACACCCGGACGCCGCTTCTTTATCTGACCCTTTCAGGAATTCTGAACGTTGTTCTCAACTGCGTTTTCGTTGTTTTTCTGGATATGAGTGTAGAAGGCGTGGCGATCGCGACGGCGGTCTCACAGGCAATGTCGGCGATTCTGATCGTTCGCTATTTTATGAAGAGCCACGATGCCTGCCGCTTTGAATTTTCGCGCTTCGGCATTCACAAAAATGAGTTTATCCGCATGCTGCGGATCGGTGTTCCCGCGGGGCTTCAGGGTTCTTTGTTTTCGATCTCCAATGTACTCATTCAAAGCTCTGTAAACAGCTTCGCTTCGGTGGAGGTCATTGCGGGCAATACCGCCGCTATGACGCTTGAGGGTTACGTGTATACCATGATGAACGCTTTTTCCGCCGCGGCGATGACCTTTGTCGGTCAGACGGTGGGAGCAAAGCGTTTTGACAGGATCTCTCGCGTGGCGCTTCGCTGTATTGCGCTCGTCAGCACCGTGGGACTTTTGGGCGGCGCGTTCTGCTATCTTTTACGCACACCTCTTCTCGGAATCTTTCTTTCGGGGGAGGAGGGAGATGCCTCAGCCTCTCTTACTTACGGCTCGCTCCGTCTTTTGTTTATCGCCGTCCCGTATTTTCTCTGCGGTCTTATGGATGTTTTGACGGGACTGCTTCGCGGTATGGGTTCGTCGACCGTTCCGATGATCATTACCGTCGGCGGCGTGTGCGGTCTTCGTCTTCTTTGGATCTATACGGTCTTTGCGGCTTATCATGAGCTTTGGGTGCTGTATCTTTCGTATCCGATCTCCTGGATCGTAACCGGTCTTATTCAGTTTACGCTCTTCGTGATCTTAGAAAGAAAGCTCGTGAAGAGGTGGAAAAGAAGCGGGGCGGCGCTGACTTGACAAAAAGCAGAATCTGTGCTATACTTGTATACGGTTTACCGCTTTTATTTCGGAGGCATTTATGAACTTGAAAACGATAATCAAACGCGTTGCCTCTTTGGCTCTGGTGCTGTCGATGGGGGCTTCGATGACGGCTTGCAGCATGTTGCCCGATCCCAACGGCAAGCGCAGTGATGCCAAGATCGACGATCTGATGCTGAAGCAGGAGAATCAGAACGGAGCTTCCCAGACCATGACGGCAATGGGTTCGATGAAGGGTGTGCCGAGCGCAATCTCGGGAAAGCTGCTCATCACCTCTGAGGAGATGCTTTCGGGCACGGTCTTCCGCGTTTACAATATGGAAACGAGAAACGAGCTTTGCAAGGTGTCCGACTCCCGTACGATCGGCTTTCTGAGTCAGCTTCTCACCGACGGTGCGAGCGTTGAGGGTATCTATTACGTGATCAACGAAAACGTTATGTATATTTATAATTCCGATGGCTCGCAGGCTGTTGCCTCCTATTACAGTGAGGACGGCTCGTATCCCATCAACAGCACGCTGAACGGCTTTGCCTTCAACGGAACGGAATATTACGTGCGTGACGGCATGGTGCTGTATGAGGGTGACAATCCCCTGGAAAGTGAATATTTCAACGCCTCGGTCGAGTATCTCGGCAACCATTATTATATTAAGGATAACGAGCTGATCTTCGTGTTCGATGCCAAGGGTCAGCCTTTGTACGAATTCCGCCGGCCCTCCTATGCCGAGGACGGTCACATCTTCGTACTCGGAAACGGCAATATTTTCATTCAGTACACCTATCACACCATTGAAGGTGAGGAATACGATTATATCCGCAACGGTGAGCGCCACAAGGTCGTTTCGATCCTTGCCAACATTTCGCGCGGCACGGTTTCGGAGCCTGTGATGAACTTCCTTGTGGGCAGTATGGAGAACGCCTTCACCAACGAGGATTTCTATGAGCGCTATACCGAAACAGTCAAAAACGTGGCGTCGGTGATCGATATCGACAACAAGCGTATCGACGATAACGCGCCTGCGCGCTATATCATTCTCTCCGACAGCCTGATCGAGCTTTTTGCGATGCAGGACGTAGTGAAGGGCGCTCTTGACATCGTGCGTATCTCGTATGACAGAAATCTCGTCAAGACAGCCGCGGGCAGTCTTCTGGTGGCAGGTGACTGCACGGTCATCGGACAGCTGAACAATTACCGTGCCGTGACCGAGAAGTTCATTCTGACCTCCGCCAAGATCTACGATCACGATCTCAATACGGTGCTTGACCTGATCGCGACCGGCTATACCTATCATGACTGCGTGGGTGATAACATCATCCTTTCGAAGGTCGTTGACGGTGTGGCGAGACTGTATCTCTATACAGGCGAAGAGATCTCCTTTATTTCCGAAATGTCGGATTATACCTCCTGCTTTGAAGGATATGCGGTGTCGGACGGCACATCCTACCGTTATTTTGACGAAAACGGAGAGTTGCTTGCGACAACCTACGAAAAGATCGAATGGATCTATGCGGCAGAAGAAAAGGGACTTGCCACGCATATCGGCTATACACACACCCAAGAGGGCGAGATCGAATATTATCAGCTCTCCTTTGCTCCCGTATCGAATCTTGAATAATGGTAACAAGGCTTTTTCCCACATGGAAAGAGCCTTGTTTTTTGCGTCACGCGGGTTTTGTACAAATGACACAAAAACGGTCGGATTTTGTGGGATCATGTTGGCAGTCTTTTTGGTTTGCTAACAAAAGTGTGCATCGTTCATAAATAATTCACAAAATAATGTTGGAAAGTTCATAAATTAGGCGTATGATAGAGTCGTAAGTTAGCACAAGATAGTGTTGAGTGCTAAAATCGGTAAAAACAGCCCGAAGTCGCGCGGCGAAAGCCGACAGCGGCGTATCGGAGGATGAAGAAAGGGTGTTGTGATGTCGCACGTATTATCCGAACGCAAACAGAAGATCCTGGAAGCGGTCATCAAGCTTTACGTTGAGACGTCGGAGCCTGTCGGTTCCAAGGCGATCGCGGAGCTTGAAGGGATCAAGGCGTCCTCCGCTACCGTGCGGAATGAAATGGCAGAGCTTACCGAGCTTGGCTATCTCGTTCAGCCGCACACTTCCTCGGGGCGCGTGCCTTCGGAGAAAGGCTATCGCTATTACGTGGACGCTTTGATGTCAAGTTATTCTTCGACCACCGATGAGATCGCCAGTCTGAACAAGCTGCTCAAAGAACGCACCGATGAACTGGATCGGATTATCGACGACGCGGGCAAGCTGGCAAGTGCTCTGACGAACTACCCCGCGATCTCGGTGCGCTCGAATAAAAGAAGACAGATCGTCAAACGCTATTCGGTGATGCAGAATGATGCGACGAGCTTTCTTCTCATCATGCTGATCTCTCACGACACCGTGAAGACCAAGCGGATCACCTCCCGAGTCTATCTTGACGAAGCGATCCTGACAAAGCTTCAGAACGTTCTCAACGAGGATCTCACCGAGCTTGATCTCGACACGCTTACCTACGCGCGTATGATGGCGATCGAAAAGAAGCTTGGCGATTACAGCTTCCTTGCTTCAACCGTGATCAAGAGTATTTACGAGGCGCTGTCCGAGGGAACCGAGAGCGACGTGAAGATCGAAGGTGTTGACAGACTCTTGTCCTATCCCGAATTTTCCGACGTCGCCAAGCTCAAGAGCCTGCTTGGTCTCTTTGATCAGAAGGAAGAGCTTGCGACGATGGTCGAGGCCTCCGACAAAGCCGGTGTCAACGTTCTGATCGGGCACGAAAATACCGTCGGCACGATGAACGATTCCACTATCGTGTTCCGCACCATCCGTGTGGACGGCGTGGATATCGGCGC
>JAFVYN010000080.1 GCA_017508605.1 Clostridia bacterium | reverse complement strand
CTTCTCGTTGACGCCGCCGAGGGACCTATGCCCCAGACACGTTTTGTTCTGCAGAAGGCTCTTGAGCTGAACCACCGCGTGATCGTTGTTGTCAATAAGATCGATAAGCCCGATGCCCGTATCCACGAGGTCGTGGACGAGGTGCTTGAGCTTCTGATGGATCATGACGCTACCGACGAACAGCTGGATTCCCCCATGCTTTTCTGCTCGGGCAGAGCGGGTACGGCATCCTATTCGCCCGACGAGGCAGGTGAGGATCTTCGCCCCTTGCTCGACACGATCCTTGAATACATTCCCGCTCCCGAGGGTGATGAGAACGCACCCTTGCAGCTGCTCGTTTCCTCGATCGACTATAATGACTACGTCGGCAGGATCGGTATCGGCAGAATCGAAAACGGTACGGTCAAGGTCGGTCAGGAGGTTACGCTTTGTAACTACCATGATCCCGACTATAAAAAGAAAACGAGAGTGGTCTCGCTGTATCAGTTCGACGGCTTGAAGCGTGTGAACTGTGAGACTGCCGCGCCCGGCGATATCGTATGCTTCTCGGGTGCGGAAAGCATCAACATCGGTGATACCGTATGCGCATCCGACTGCATTGATCCCGTTCCCTTTGTGAAGATCAGCGAGCCTACGCTTGAGATGACCTTCATGGTCAATAATTCTCCCTTTGCGGGCAAGGAAGGTAAGTTCGTCACCTCCCGTCAGATCCGCGACCGCCTTTACAATGAGCTGTTGAAGGACGTTTCCCTGCGAGTTTCGGACGGTGAGACTACTGACTGCTTCAAGGTCTGCGGCAGAGGAGAAATGCACCTTTCGGTGCTGATCGAGAACATGCGCCGTGAGGGGTATGAGCTTGCGGTCTCCGCACCCCGTGTTATCTATAAAGAGATCGACGGCGTGAAGTGTGAGCCGATCGAACGTGTGTATATCGACGTTGCCGAAGAATTTACAGGTTCTGTCATCGAAAAGCTCGGCGCTCGCCGTGCGGAGCTTGAAAAAATGGAGCTTCACGGCTCGCGTATGCGTATTGAATATCTCATTCCTACCCGCTGTCTCTTCGGCTACCGCTCGAAGTTTATGACCGATACGCGCGGAGAGGGTATTCTCAATACCACCTTTGAATGCTACGCACCTTACAAGGGCGATATCGTTTCGCGCTATACCGGTTCGCTTGTTGCCTCTGAGGACGGCGTGACGACCTCCTACGGCCTTTACAATACGCAGGATCGCGGCGATATGTTCGTTACCGTGCAGACCCCCGTTTACGAGGGCATGATCGTCGGTGAAAATCCCAAGATCGGCGATATCACCGTCAATCCCTGCAAGACCAAGCAGCTTACCGCCATCCGTTCGAAGGGCGCTGACGAAAAGCTGATCCTGACGCCCCCCCGCATCATGTCTCTTGAAGAGGCGATCGAATACATCGCACCCGATGAGCTGATCGAGGTGACACCCAAGAATATCCGTCTCAGAAAGACGATCCTGAATACCGCCAACCGCCTTAAGGCGCAGGCGAAGCTCAAGAATTCTTGATGAAAAAACCTGCCTTTTGGCAGGTTTTTTCACTTGTCAAACAAGGTCAGGTGTGCTATAATACGGTATACGATATGATAAACGAGGAATGATAGTATGATAAAAGCGGTTTTGTTTGATCTTGACGGAACACTGCTTCCGATGGATCAGGACGTATTTGTGGCGACGTATTTTTCGGCTCTTGCCGAAAAGCTTTCGCATCACGGCTATGATAAGGAAGAATTGACAGCCGTCATCTGGAAAAGCATGAAGGCAATGATGAAGAATACCTCCGACGAGACAAACGAGTCTATCTTCTGGCGTGTTTTCACCGAAGCTTACGGGGAGAAGGGCAGAGAGGACACGGTGGTGTTTGAGGAGTTTTACGAAAAGGATTTCCCCAAGGTGCAAAGGGTGGTGGGCTTTGCGCCCGAGTCCAAAGAGACCGTAGCGCTTGTGAAAAAGCTCGGCATGAAGGCGGTGCTTGCCACCAATCCCATGTTTCCGAGGGCGGCGACCTATCAGCGCGTTTCGTGGGCGGGACTTTTGCTTTCGGATTTTGAAATGATCTCGACCTTTGAGGATTTCACGCGCTGTAAGCCGAATCCCGAATATTTCACCGAGCTGCTTGCAAAGCTCGGGCTTTTGCCCGACGAGGTCGTGATGGTCGGAAACGATGCCTACGAGGACACCTGTGCGAGTGCGCTCGGCATCCCCGTGTTTCTTCTGACGCACAGCCTTGTCAACCGCAAGGGTGCCGATCTATCCGAGATCCCCCACGGCGATTTTGATGATCTTGCCATGTGGCTTCGGAGTATCGGGAAGATGGAAAAAAGAGGATCGTGATCGGCGCGATCCTTTCATAAAAAAAGACGAGGAGTTTTCAAACTCTTCGTCTTTTTATGTTCCTTGTTTAGCAATGGAGTCGAGGAATTCGCCGAAGTAACGGTTCTCGGCTTCCTTGCGGGCTTTGACGGCATCTTCGAGGTTTTCGTATGAGCCGAGGTTCAGAAGCTTTTTCTGAAAGCGGAGCCGCGCGCGGTATTTTCCCGATCTCGGATCGTAATAAACACCTCTTATCCCGCTTGCATTGTTGCTGTCGGGTTTGGTGTTCTGAATGCGGCTGAGCTGTGTGCCGCCAACGTATCCCGCATTCTCGCGCATTTTTTTGGCGGCGTAGAGCGGCGCGCAGTCCGAACACATGCTGACCTCAGTATTTTTCAGAATATCGGTTGCTTTATAGGTGATATTTCCGCAGTCACAACGGCATTCCCATAAAGGAACACTGCGCTTACCCCGTGGCGCACGCTTGTCCGAAAGCGCGATCACCGTGAGTCTCCCGAATCGCATGCCGACAAGATCTTGCCTCTTCAGACATCCGCAGCTTTTGGTGTGACCTTTGTTGAGATTATTTTCAAGTACCGCGGTCTCCTTTCCGCAGTCGCAAAGACAAAGATAGCGTCTCTTTCCGTTTTTGTCCTTGGCAAGCTCTTTTTGGACTCTCAGCCTGCCGAACCGCGTGCCGGGAGTCAAAGATTCGTGATTCATACAGCATCTCCTCTCATTTTTGCAAACAAAGGGTCGAGGTATTAACCAAGCCTGAAAATGAAGCAAGCGGATGTTCTTTACCAAAAGGTATTGAGCATCCGCTTGTTTTGTATACTTGAATACTCGCAAAACTCTACCGAGGCGAGGTTATTACGGTAACAGATCGCTCAACTTACCGATAACGTAAGCTGCGAAATAGCTGTTCATAACAGCCTTGCAGGCAAGATCAGTTTTTGGTCGCTGCAGCGAGAGCAGCCTGTGCCGCGGTGCTGAGGGTGTTGTCAGTAAAGGTGGAAGAGTACGTAGCAGTCTCAAACACCAGATTGTTAATGGTGTTACCGGAAACGGTAGCGGTAGCAGCAGAGTAAACCTTCAAACGGACATCGTTGAAGTTATTACCGGTAACAACAGGAGAACCGCTGACGATATTCACGGTTCTGCCGGAGTTGACGGTGTTATTGGTGAACTTCACATCGCCGCGGAGCAAGATAACGTTCTCGTCATCCAGCTGGTTGAAGGTACAGCCGGTAACTGTCAGATTATCTCTTTCCTGCTCAAAGTAAAGCGCATCGCCGTCAGCAGTAGCAAAGGTGCAGTTTTCGACCGTGACCTCACCGGCACCGGGGTGAATGGCGTAACCGCCACCGATGAAGTTAACGTTATTAATGATACCGGACTTAAGACCGATGGCACCGCCTCCACAGTTCTTCTTGATGGTCAGGTTGTAGATATTCAGATTGCTTGCATCATCGAACAGAAGGTTGCCATTTCCTGCGGACTCAATGGAGTTAACAGTTAAGGTGTGACCGTTGCCGTCGATTGTCAGACCGTTCATGGGAACGGTAATGATATTTCCGTTGCCAATGGTCTTTGTTTCAGAGAACATGATCCACTTGTCAACGGTGATGTCAGCGGCAAATACAACATTGTTACCGTTTGTAAGAGCAGTTTTCAACTCGTCAGCCGTAGAAACGGTAGGAATGAAGTTCAATCCATAATACTGAACCTTTCCGTTAGGACGCATCTGGACGCCGTTTTCACCAAAGAGTGCGGCTTTGCTGTCCGTAGAAAGCTTTTCGCCGTTATAATCCATAATGGTATTGTTGGCAACGAAATCAGTCCAATAGCTTGCGGGAGTCATTGTTTCAACGTCATTATCACGGTAGACACGCAGATACATTGCAAAGGGAGTGCTTCCGAGCCATACGCTGGGAGATTCAAAGACGTTATTCTTGATTGTCGGAAGAACAAGAATATCGGTTACGTGCCAGGGCTCAACAGCACCGGTTACAGAATTCGTTTGATTGTGCTCGATAAATACACCGGCATTCTTGAAAGTGTTGCCAGAAATGATCAGATCTTCAGCGTTACCGCCGTTTCCGACGCCATTCTGCAAGCTTACGTTACAATCAATAAAGGTGTTGTTCGTTACGGTGTATTTGGTAATCGGGGCATTAACCACATCGTTTGCAACGATCATGACGCCCGCTTCCAGATACTGTCCCCAAGCTGAGCTGGCATAACCCTTGAGGGTGCAGTTCGCAATGGTAACATTATTGCCAAAAGCCAAAATAACGGTGTTTTCGCCCTTGTCTTCTGCGTAAATGTTGCTTACGGTTACGTTATCTCCGGTGATCTTGATTACAGCCTGTACATTAGTGCCGCTTTCTCCTTCATCGTTGATGATTACGCCGTTTTTGCCAAGAAGAGTTATGTTGTCCTTGGTAAGCTTAATCTGGCTTCCGGAAATGCCGGAAACATCATAAGTACCTGCGGAAACTACGATGGTTGCACCTTCAACAGCGGTGTCAATCAGTGCCTGCAAATCCGCAGCATTTTCTTTCGCAGTTTTAGTGTCGTCGTAAACATACTCAAGGTGAGCCTCATCGTCGTAGTTGTTATCGAAACTGTCACTCTCAGATGTAAGCTGAGTTGCAAATACGGAAATGGAAATGCCGCTTGCAGCAAGACCCTGATACTCGTTGCCTGCTTCTTCCTTCATGTGACCGGTAAGAACGATTGCATCAGATTTTTCGCCTGCTACAAGAACGCCCTTGAGATCTTCAAGTGCGGTAGTTACGCCGCCAACGGTAACCGTCCACTCAATCGCTTCAAGAAGCTTTGCGCTACCTGCAATACCGTTGATAATGATTTCATACTTGAGATCAAGAGT
>JAFVYN010000079.1 GCA_017508605.1 Clostridia bacterium | reverse complement strand
TTCGGAGGGCGACTACGTCGATGCCGGCCGTGTCATTGCCGACGGTCCTGCGACCGAAGGCGGCGAGATCGCGCTCGGTAAGAACGCGCTGATCGGCTTTATGACATGGGAAGGCTATAACTACGAGGACGCCGTCCTTCTGAACGAAAGACTCGTTCGCGAGGATATGTATACCTCGATCCACATTGAAGAATATTCACACGAAGCAAGAGATACCAAGCTCGGTCCGGAAGAGATCACCAGTGAGATCCCCAATGTCGGTGACGATGCGAAGAAGTATCTCAACGCCGAAGGTATCGTTCTGAAGGGTACCGAGGTCCGTGCGGGTGATATTCTCGTCGGTAAGGTAACGCCTAAGGGCGAGACCGAGCTGACGGCTGAAGAAAGACTGCTTCGTGCCATTTTCGGTGAAAAGGCAAGAGAAGTCAGAGACACCTCCTTCCGTCTGCCTCACGGTCAGAGCGGTATCGTCGTCGACGTCAAGGTCTTCTCGCGTGAAGCGGGCGACGAGCTTCCTCCCGGAGTCAACAAGGTCGTTCGCGTCTACGTCGCCCAGAAGAGAAAGATCTCGGTCGGTGACAAGATGGCAGGTCGCCACGGTAACAAGGGTGTCGTTTCGAGAATCCTTCCTCCCGAGGATATGCCCTTCCTCCGCGACGGTACGCCTCTTGATATCGTACTGAACCCGATGGGCGTTCCTTCGCGTATGAACATCGGTCAGGTGCTTGAGGTACATCTCGGTATTGCCGCAAGAAAGCTTGGCTGGAAGATCATGACGCCTGTCTTTGACGGCGCGACCGAGAAGGATATCACCGAGTGCATGAAGCTTGCCGGTATGTACCGCGATGTTCTGCCCAACGAATACATCACCAACAAGAATATCTTTGTTGAGGTTGAGGGCGAGAACGGTAAGCCTCAGTACAACCCCGTAACGTTCGCTGAAAAGACGAATGAAGATAACAGCAAATATTACGTTCCCGTATACGAGGATATTGAGCGCGACGATGCTTGGGTCAAGGCTATGGTAGCCGATCAGAAGCTCAAGATCGTTGACGGTAAGTCGATCCTTTACGATGGCAGAACGGGCGAGCGTTTTGACAACCCCGTTACCGTCGGTATCATGTATTACCTCAAGCTCCACCACCTCGTTGATGAAAAGATCCACGCCCGTTCGATCGGTCCGTACTCCCTTGTCACCCAGCAGCCTCTCGGCGGTAAAGCGCAGTTTGGCGGTCAGCGTTTCGGTGAAATGGAAGTTTGGGCACTCGAGGCATATGGCGCGGCATACACCCTCCAGGAGATTCTGACCGTCAAGTCCGACGACGTGACCGGTCGTACCAAGACCTACGAAGCAATCGTCAAGGGTCAGAATATCCCCACCCCCGGTGTTCCCGAATCCTTCCGCGTGCTTGTTAAGGAACTGCAGTCGCTCTGCCTTGACGTCCGCGTTCTGGATAAGGACGGCAATGAGATCGAGCTTTCGAAGATCGGCGAAGAAGATCTGATGTACACGCCGCCTGCTGAAGAAGTGGGTGAGACCGTTCTGACTGACGATGTCTTCAACAGCTCAATCGAGGAAGATCCCGATATCAATCCCGAAGACATCGGCATGGAAGAAGAGTACGATCCCGCTGATTTCACGGATGATTTCACGGATGAAGATGATGAATAAGAGAGGAGATACGACACATGGAAGATAATATTTTTGATTCTATAAAAATCGGTCTGGCATCTCCTGATACGATCAGAGCGTGGTCCAGCGGCGAAGTCAAGAAGCCCGAAACCATCAACTACCGTACCCTGAAGCCCGAACGCGACGGCCTCTTCTGCGAGAAGATCTTTGGTCCAATGAAGGACTGGGAATGCTCCTGCGGACGCTATAAGAGAATCCGTTTCAAGGGTAAGACCTGTGAAAAATGCGGTGTTGAAGTTACCACCAAAAAGGTGCGCCGTGAGAGAATGGGTCACATCGAGCTTGCCTCTCCCGTTTCGCATATCTGGTATTTCAGAGCCATTCCTTCCCGTATGGGACTTCTTCTTGATATTTCTCCCAGAATGCTTGAAAAGGTACTGTACTATGCGCAGTACATCGTCATTGATCCCGGTGATACTCCTCTTATGAAGTATCAGCTTCTCAATGAAAAGGAATTCAGAGACTATCAGGAAAAATATGAAAACGACTTCAAGGTCGGCATGGGTGCTGAGGCGATCAAGGAACTCCTTGTTGAGCTTGATATCAACGCTCTGTCCGAAAAGCTCAAGGAAGAGCTTGCCACCGCTTCGGGTCAGAAGAAGACCCGTATCGTCAAGCGCCTTGAAGTGGTAGAAGCCTTCCGCAAGAGCGGCAACAAGCCCGAGTGGATGGTGATGGACGTTATCCCGATCATTCCTCCGGATATCCGTCCTATGGTTCAGCTCGACGGCGGCCGCTTTGCGACCTCCGACCTGAACGATCTTTACAGACGTGTGATCAACCGTAACAACCGTCTCAAGAAGCTGATGGAGCTTTCTGCGCCCGAGATCATCATCCGTAACGAGCGCCGCATGCTTCAGGAAGCAGTTGACGCCCTCATTGACAACGGCCGCCGCGGTAAGCCCGTCACCGGTCCTTCGAACCGTCCGCTGAAGTCTCTTTCCGAGATGCTTCGCGGTAAGCAGGGTCGTTTCCGTCAGAACCTTCTCGGTAAGCGTGTTGACTATTCCGGCCGTTCGGTTATCGTTGTCGGTCCTGAACTCAAGATCTTCCAGTGCGGTCTCCCCCGTGAAATGGCACTGGAGCTCTTCAAGCCCATTGTTATGAAACGCCTTGTGGAAACCCAGAAGGCAACCAATATCAAGGATGCGAAGAAGAAGGTTGAAAAGGTAGCGGATGAGGTCTGGGACGCACTCGAAAACGTGATCAAAGAGCATCCCGTTCTTCTCAACCGCGCACCGACTCTCCACCGTCTTTCCATCCAGGCATTCGAGCCTATTCTCGTTGAGGGCAGGGCAATCAAGCTCCATCCTCTCGTTTGCTCGGCATTCAACGCCGACTTCGACGGCGACCAGATGCCTGTACACGTTCCGCTGACTCCCGAAGCGCAGGCAGAAGCAAGATTTTTGATGCTTTCCGCCAACAACCTTCTGAAGCCCGCTGACGGTAAAGCTGTTGCCGTTCCTTCTCAGGACATGGTTCTTGGTTCTTACTGGCTGACCATTGACAGAGCAGGGGAAATCGGTGAAGGCAGCGTATTCCGTAATTTTGACGAAGCCGTTATGGCATATGAAAACGGATTCCTCGGCATGCACGCACGCATTAAGGTTCGTGTATTCGGCACCGTAGACGGTGAAGAAAGATCGAGAATCGTTGAATCGACCCTCGGCCGTCTCATCTTCAACCGCGCCATCCCTCAGGACCTCGGCTACGTTGACAGAAGCAATCCCGACAATTATCTCTTGCCCGAAATTGATTTCGTCTGCGGCAAGAGCCAGCTTTCGAAGATCGTTGACCAGACGATCAAGAAGCACGGCTCGACCGTGACGGCAACTGTCCTTGACAACATCAAGGCAATGGGCTTTAAGTATTCTACCAAGGCATCGATCTCGATCTCAATCTCCGACGTCATGATCCCTGAAAACAAGCAGGCACTCATTCAGGACGCAGAGGCTCAGGTCGAAGAGATCAGACAGCACTTCCTCATGGGTGAACTCACCGAGGAAGAGCGTTACAACATGGTTATTGCCGTTTGGGAAGCTACCACGAAGCTGATCGAAAATGCGCTCGATACCTCGTTCGACCGCTACAACTCGATCAAGATGATGGCTGACTCGAAGGCGCGTGGTTCGAAGACTCAGATGCGTCAGCTCGCAGGTATGCGTGGTCTGATGTTCTCGGCAACCGGCCGTACCATGGAAATCCCGATCAAGGCAAACTTCCGTGAGGGTCTGAATATCCTCGACTACTTCGTTGCGGCAAGAGGCTCGCGTAAGTCGCTGTCCGATACCGCACTTCGTACCGCCGACTCGGGTTATCTGACGAGACGTCTTGTTGACGTATCGCAGGAAGTTATCATCCGCGAAGAAAACTGCCACAGCGAAGAAGGTCTCGTTGTCCGTGCCATTACCGACGGCAACAGCTCCGAGCTTGAAAAACTCGAAGACCGTCTGCTCGGCAGATATACGCTGAACGACGTGCTGGATCCCACCACGGGTGAGGTCATTGTCGGCAAGGACGTCATGATGACGCAGGACATTGTAACGAAGATCATCAAGGCGGGCATCAAGGAGGTTGCGATCCGCACCATCCTGAAGTGTCAGTGCCGCTACGGCGTATGTTCGCACTGCTACGGTAGTGACCTTGCTACCGGTCAGAAGGTCAACGTCGGTGAAGCCGTTGGTATCGTTGCCGCTCAGTCGATCGGTGAACCCGGTACCCAGCTTACGATGAGAACCTTCCATACGGGCGGTGTTGCGGGAAGCGACATTACCCAGGGTCTTCCCCGTGTCGAAGAGCTGTTTGAAGCCCGCCGTCCCAAGAAGACCGCAACCGTTACCGAGCTGACAGGTCATGTGACCATTCAGGACGGCAAGCGTGCGCGCAACGTCACCGTAACCGATAAGGCAAGCGGCGATCAGGCAGTGTACGCGGTTCCGTACGGTACGAGAGTGATCGTGAAGGAAGGCGATTATGTCGTCCGCGGCGATGCTCTGACCGAGGGTAATATGTCCCTCACCGACATCACCAAGATCAAGGGTCTTGATGAGGTCTATGAATATATCATCAAAGAAATTCAGCGCGTTTACCGTCTGCAGTCGGTTGAGATCAACGATAAGCATATTGAGGTTATCGCGCGCCAGATGACGAGAAAGGTCAAGGTTGAGGATGCCGGTGACACGGGTCTGCTTGCAGGCGCTACCGTGGATATCAGCGAAGTCAGAGAAAAGAACGATGAGATCGCCACTCGCATTCGCGAGACCGGTGAGATCACGCTCCGTCCCGCAACGTACTCGCCCGTCCTTCTCGGTATCACGAAGGCTTCGCTTATGACCGAATCCTTCCTCTCCGCCGCTTCCTTCCAGGAAACGACCAAGGTACTCACCGAAGCCGCGATCAGCGGTAAGGTAGACCACCTCATCGGTCTTAAGGAGAACGTTATTATCGGTAAGCTCATTCCCGCCGGTACGGGTATGCAGCGCTACCGCGACATCGAGCTTAACAAGGCCGAAGCTGTCGACGATTCGGCAGACGAGGCAAGCGAGAACTAAAAAAATGACACCTGAGAGGATTCTCTTGGGTGTCATTTTTTTACCGACCACTATATCTTGTGGTGCAAGGAACCGACGGAAAATGCCCGAAAATGAAGGGTTTTCGACCGCTTATGGCTTGTTTCCATGATAAAGTAGAAGTTTTTTGACAAAAAAATCACACTTTTTTGAGATTTTTGTTGACAATTGAAAAAGAGTATTGTATAATAATACTGAGCTATTGGGCAATGCCATTTAGTTGAATCCGCTCTGATGAAAAAGGAGTATGAAGTATGGAAAATTTCCGCATTGAAAAAAATATTCTGGTCAAATATACGGGTAATGAAACGCACATCGTGATCCCCGATCACGTTCGTGTCATCGGCGCTCAGGCGTTTGCTTTTAACACCACGGTCGTTTCGGTCGTGATCCCGAAGGGGGTTGTTACCATCGGGGAGCGTGCCTTTGACAGCTGTACCTCGCTGGAGTCGATCGAGATCCCCAAGACGGTTTCTCTCATCGAAAAGAATGCCTTCTCGTCCTGCAAGAAGCTTGACAACGTTGTTATTCCCGAAGGCGTGCCCTTTATTGCCGCCAAGACCTTCTATATGTGCCTTTCTTTAAAGACCGTCACGCTTCCGCAGAGTGTGACTTCGATCAATGACGAAGCGTTCGCGCGCTGTATTTCGATTGAGGAATTCGCTGTCGGCGATGACGTGATCGAGATTGGCGAAAAGGCTTTTATGGAATGCTATGGTCTTAAGAATCTCATGATCGGCCGCGGTATTGAGGTGGTCAAATGGAGCACCTTTGCCAGCTGCAGAAGCCTTGAGAAGATCGCCTTTACCAGCACGCTCCGTGAGATCGAATACGGCGCGTTCGATAACTGCCCCGCAATCAAGGACGTTTATTTTGATGAGGCTGACGATATCTGGCGTCAGATCAGCGTTAAGCCCACCCGTAATGAGACGCTCATTGCGGCTACCTATCACTATGATTACACCGGTTCGATCGTTTCCTATGCCAAGCCCTCTTACGTTGAGGACGTTGAGACTGAGGTCGTGGAGGATCCCACCGTTACCGATACCGTTTTGACCGACGAAACCGACGGACAGCTTTCCTTCAAGATCATAGAAGAGCTTCCCGTTGTCACCGAGGAAACCGACGCTTCCGAGGAAACGCCCGAGGAGACCGATACGCCTGTTGATACTTCCGACGCCGCACAAATCACCATTGATGAGGTTGAGACTCCCGTTGAGACTCCCGAGGAAACTCCCGTTGAGACTCCGGTCGCACCTGTTGAGACGCCTGCCGTTCCCGTTACTCCCGCGACTTCGGTTACCAAGACGCCTGCTGCCAAGAGGCCTCACGTCCGCACGACACCCAAGAGCGCACAGTCTACCGTGACGGAATCCTTCAAGAAGGAGTTTTACAGAAGCTTCCTTGCCAAGCTTGGTGACGAGGCTGTTGCTGCCTTTGAAGCCAAAGCCAAGACGATCGATGACGAGACCTTCGAAACCAGAAGTGAGGCGCTCTTCCTCGTTCCTGCCGATGAGGCGTATGAATTCGGATGCATTTGTCTGGTTCTCGGTAAGTATAACTGGGCATTCCGCAGCTTCCTTTCTGCCGCGGGCAAGGGAAGTGTTCCCTCGCAGTTCTACGTAGGCGCTTGCTTCCTCTTCGGTCTTGATACGACCAAGAAGATCGTCGACGCCGCAAGATGGCTCACCAAGTGCAAGAACGATCCCGTTTTCGGCGAGGATGCTGTTAAGCTGATCGCGATCGTTGACGAAGAGCTTGAAAAACCCGAAAACTTAAGCCTCAAGGTCAAGAGAGGCAACAAATAATACATAAAAACCGTGACGGTCGAAAGCTGACCTTCACGGTTTTTCTATGCGTGAACCCCCGATCGGATCATAACGGATCCGATCGGGGGTTCGTTGCTTTTATCGTAGTGGCGGAGGATCAGTTGCCTCGCCGTTTTTCGTGTTTGCGGGCTTTTTTCAGGGTAAGCTCGGCTTCTTCGTCATAGCCGTCGTTCTGATAGTCACCCTGCGAGAGGCATTCGTAGTCGATGGTGTCGGCGGTAAGGCGTCTCTTTCTGAAGTAAACGCCGTCGGCAACCGCCCACGCGGCAAAGAGAACGACGCCCGCAACGGAGATCGCGATGCCGGTATTAAGGGGAGCGGAGACATATTCGATCTCGACGGTGTGGCTTCCGCTGCTGCCGATGTCAAAGCCGACGAGCGCGGCGCAGGACATATAGGTATCGACCTTCTTGCCGTCCACACGGACTTCCCAATAAGGCTCGTAGGGAATCGAGGTAAAGACCGAGGTCATGCCGTCCTTGGCATTGATCGTGCCCTTGAAATAGCTTTCGGTATAGTCTTCGATCACAAGATTGCCTTCGGCAAGCTTGGTCATGGTGTCCTGATAGAGGGTTTCGTCAACGTAGTAGAAAATGCCGTTGCCTTCGCTTCTGTCGATATAAAGCTGCGAGCCGCCGACGGTGACGGTGAGTGTACCCGTGTCACCGGGGTTCATCGTGCCGAGCGAGAGGATGCAGGCGGTCTTGTCATCGTCATCGTAGCAAGAGCCTGTTTTTTCGGAGGCACCGCTTGTGTTCGACTTGAAGGTCCAGGTGCATTCGCGGGAGTAATTGGTCGGAAGCTTGAAGAGAATTTCGGTGCTGGGCGCCATGGTTTCGGGTGCGGTGAAGGTGAAGACAACTTCGATCTTGCCCTCGGCGTTTTCCTTGAGCGTGAAGGTGTGGTAAGGCGTTGTCTTGGAATCGTATAACGGCTCACCGTTGGAATTGAGCTGCAGGTTTCCGTCCTTGTCAACGCGGAGAACGGGGTTGCCTTCAAGATCGTAGAGCTTTTCGGCATAGGAGGCGTTGCTGTAATCGGTGTTATCGGAGTAGGTGAAGGTGTAGGCGATCTCCTTGAAGACCTCCACGCGATCTTCACTGCCGAGGATCGCCGTGATCAGGCGGTTCATGGTCGCAAAGGGTGAGGTGGTATCGGTAATATTGAAATTCTTGATATCCTCATTCGAAGCGTAAGCGATGGAAAGCGCGTATTTGTTGAGGAAGGCGTAGAGATACTTGTTGTCGGCGTATTCCGATTCGTTGGTAGCTTCCCCGTATTCATTGGTGAGGATGTTGAGCTTTTCAAGGTAGTAGCTATCGTATACATGCTCGTTATCGCCGATCAGATACTTGATGCCGAGCAGGGTATCGGCGACCGAGGTCGCACCCTTGTGGCTGGAAATATTCGACTGGCTGATAAATCCGAGACGCTTCAGGAAGGTGATGGTTCTTTCATTGAGCGTGGAGGTCGAGCCTGTCGTACCGCGCATGGCAAGGGCGAAGTTGTCACCGTATTTACGGAGGTGATCCTTCTCCATGCGGTAGAATGAGGTATCGTATTCCTGAATGGCTTCAGAAACGGTGCGGAAGCGGTCGATGAAATTGTCATAGCCTTCGAGCCAAGTTCCGTCAGCGCGGGTATATTTGGGCGAGAAGGTAACGTCCTCGTTCAGCGAGGTGGTGTTGAGGAGCGTGCCAACGAACATTTCAAGGCAGACGATAACGGCAAGGGTGGTGATCATTGCCGATCGGGCAACAGGATTCTTTCTTTCCTTGAGAAGGTAGAAATGCGCCGCCTCGTAAATGCAGAGACGCGCAACGGGTAAGAAGAGGAAGAGCAGAAGTCTTCTGATAAAGCTGACCTCGGGTGTCTCAAACATGGGATACACGAAGATCGCGGACAGGAAGACGAGTCCCGACCAGACCGCCGCCACGATAGCCGTCTTTTTGAACTTGACGGTGTGTAACAGCTCAAGACCGCGGTGAGCAAGAACGAGCAGCAAGAAGCTGAACATGAAGCTGTAGCGGTAGTTCAGCCAGTTGGGTTCCTGAGCGCCGTGCCAGATCATGTCGACGGGCGCAATGATCATCGACAGGAAGAACACGAAGAGAATGAGAGCGGCACCGATCTTCTGACGGAGATTGACACGCTTGGAAATGAAGTAGACCGGAACGAGGATCAGGGTGAACATGCCGCAGTAGAGGAAGGGGAAGCCCGTGCGGCGCACACTGTCATAGGACGCGATGAAAAGCTTGGAAATGAAATCAAAGGGCGTGAATTTGAAAAAGAGTTGTTCACTGCCCTCAGCTCCCCAGAGGACATATTGCCAGCTCGGATCGGAGAAGGTGGTCTTACCGAGCGTGAGCGAATAGTAGGTGGGCAGGATGATGAAGCAGGAGATCATGATGGCGATCACCGATGCCGCGCCGATACGGACGAGGGACTTGAAAAAGTGGTGGTTCTCGCCGATGAAATTGTTATCGCCCTCGATCACCCATGCTGCCGAGGTGTTGGCTCTGTGCGAGGCGAAGAAATAGTAGTAGAAGAAATAAATGAAGACGTAGAAGCAGACCATGTATCCGATGTAAAAGTTGGATACCATGGACATCGTCAGGGCGACGATAAAGAGCTTGAAATGACCGTAGTTGATGATACGCTCAATGCCGTAGGTGACCATGGGAAGCCAGATCAGACAGTCGATCCACATGGTATTGTGCGCCATAACGATGGCGAAGGCGCAGAGCGCGTACATGATCGCGATCGAAATGGTGATCATTTCGTTGGCGAGCGGACGGGTCTTTCTGAGGTAATATGCCATGGTAAGACCGCAGAAGCCGCATTTCATAAGCTCGATCACAAGAAGCGCCTCGGTCATGGCGCCTGCGGGAAAGAGCGCCACGAGATAGGAGAGCGGGCTTGCGAGATAGTAGGCGTAGATGCCGATGAACTCGCCGCCTAAGGTGCCGAACCACGAATAGAGCAGGGAGGCGTCGCCATAGATCGCTTTTCGGAGCGCCTCGAAGAAGTAAACGTACTGACCGTTCAGGTCAAGCACCAGCACCGAGCCGTTTCCGAAGGGATACGTGCCTTGCAGAATGAAGACCATGAAGAACAAAAGCGCGGGGACGAAGAAGGAAAAATAGAGATATCCCTGCTTTTGAAAATGGGCGCAGAATTTCTGACCGAAGGCGGTCTTCGTAAAATTCTCCCAATGCTTGATGAAGAACTGTCCGAATGCCGAATTCGAAAGCTTGTCCGAAAAGGACGGTTTCTTTTTGGTGTGTTTGGTGTTATCCATATCAGGTACCTTTCGCGTGAGTCACTTTTTTGATGTTTTTTTCAAGCTTTTCACGGGGGACGGTCACGTCATGCCCACAGCCGTTACAACGGATGCGGATATCACTTCCGACGCGAAGCACCGTGAAGGCTTGCGCACCGCAGGGATGCTTCTTTTTCATTTCGATAACGTCACCGACGTCGAGCAAAACGATTGGCATACGATCCTCCGTGTTTCTCTACATACTCATACAGTATATATATTACCACAAATTCCCTGAATTTGCAACCGTTTGGCAAAAAAAATTCCCACATCTCTTGCAAATTGGGGATAATTAGGGTATAATGAAGTAGCCGAGAGGCAAAAACTTTCAATGATCGGATAAAGGATATACATATGCAGACAATAGGCTACTATAATGGAACGATTGCTCCTCTTGAGGAGCTGATGATACCCGCGAATGACCGCTCGAATTATTACGCGGACGGTGTGTATGACGCGGCATATGGCAGAAACCACAAGATCTTCGCGCTCGATGAACATATCGACCGCTTTTTCAAATCGCTTTCGATGATCCGCATCGAGCCGAACCTCACCAAAGAAGAGCTGAAGACCCTTCTTCAGTCTCTGGTTGACCGCTTGGATTCGGATGAATTTTGCTTGTACTGGCACATGACACGCGGTACGGCACTGCGCGGTCACGCTTTCCCGAAGGGCGTTACCCCCAATCTGCTTGTGACGGTCCGCCCTCACAAGCTGCTTGACACCGCCTCCTGCCGCTACAAGCTGTGGTCGGTCGAGGACAACCGCTATTATTTTTGCAATATCAAGACCATCAATCTGCTTCCCAACGTGCTTGCCAATCAGACCGCCAAGGATCACGGCTGTGACGAGGCGATCTTCGTCAGAAACGGCTATGTGACCGAAGGCTCGCATTCGAACATGGCGATTCTCAAGAACGGAAGATTTATTACCGCGCCTCTGACAAATCTGATCCTGCCCGGTGTTACCCGTCTTCATACCCTTGCCATTTGCCGTGAGAAGGGTATTCCTGTGGAAGAAAGAGCCTTTTCTTTTGCCGAGCTGATGGATGCCGACGAGGTCATCATGATGGCATCGAGCGTACAAGGTGTGGCAATCTCGCACATCAACGGTACACCCGTGGGCGGCAAGGATACAAAGACCTACGAAACGATCCGCTCCGCGTACCGCCAAAAGTATCTCTCGGAGACCGAATAAAAAACGAATACCAAAGCGCCCCGAACTGTTCGGTTCGGGGCGCTTTTCATGTGTCAGGGCAGGATCTCGGTTTTCGTGATCTTGCCCGCGTCTTTGGTGTCCTGCGTCGGGCGCGGTGTCAGGATGTGATAAAGCGTGCGCTTTTTCAGAGGATATGCTCCCGCGGGATCGCGATAGTCTGCCGTACGCGCGAATTCATAGGCTTCTGCCGCACCGCAGCCCTCTTTTTTTCCCGGGACGCCGTCCCAGAGGGCGATGAAGCTATCGCTCATCGCGGCGACAGAGATCCCCGCCTGACGGTAGAAATAATCGTAATCGGAGCGATTTTCCCCTTCGATAATCGGGGTGACGGTGATCTTTGCGGCTTTGTCGCAGAGGAATAGGAATTCCTGCAAGGCTTTGCCCTCAAAATCCTCGGCGTAGCTTTCCTTTTCGCGCGGGAGAACGGCGATATAGGGAATGCCGAGCGAGAGAGCGAGACGGGCAAGGATGGTATCTCCCCCTTCGGCAAGGCTATTCAGCATCACAAGATAGCTATTTTCTTGCGCGCATCTATCGAGAAGCTCGTTGAGAACCGTGCGCGCGGCATCGGTGACTCGCCCGATTGCTTCGGGCGCAATACGGCGGTGGGTAGATAGTCCCACGTAGTGAACGGATCCTGTCATGATGTTCCTCCTGAGATGACGGTATTTACCGGATGTTCTTCGCGTTGGTTTTTGCCATGAAGCTTTCGTTATTGACGATGAAGCGTTCGTGCTTGCCTTCACCGATGACACCGCTGTCATCAAAGGCGGTGACCTTGAATACGAGACGGCGGCGGTCGATCTCGATAAGAGTGGCTTCACAGCGAACGGTCATACCGAGCGGTGTTGCCGCGAGATGCTTGACGTCGAGATAGGTACCGACAGAGCCCATGCCCTCTTCGAGATGGGGCTGAACCGCCTTGTATGCCGCTTCTTCCATCAGGGCGATCATGGCGGGGGTGGCGAACACCTCAAGCGTGCCGCTGCCCATGGTTTTGGCGGTCTTCTCTTCGGTGACGGTGGTTGTGGTCGTGTATGTGAGTCCTTGTTCTAACATGGTGATCCTCCTTGAGCGTTTCTTTTATTTTAGTATATCATATTTGTTTTCCATTTTCAAGTAGAAAAGCCCTACTGTTTTGAGTAGGGCTTGGTTTTTCAAGCGGCAAAGTCCCACGATAGCGGCGGGGCTTTGTTGCTTTGGTTATTCTTCGCTTTGGGGCTTTTGGTAGACGGAAGGGGTGTACTCGTCATAGCTTTTTACCCCGAAAAACCCGTTCAAAAAGTCTTCGGGCATGGGGTCGACGAGATCGTTGCGAATCAGAAGAGATGCCGTCACGTCATCGGGATCGGGGAACAGGGGATGCGTGCGGTGTTCCATACAGAACGTATTGATATCCCGAAAGATCTTACGGTACTTGTTGATGTATCTGTCGATATATTCCTGTCCTAACATACTGCAGGGAACGATGGCGAGCTTGTCGGGGTCTGTGGTCGCGGGATCCATCAAAAAGTCCTGTACGACGGGATTAAACCTGATACTGTTCTGACAGTCGAGCATGTGCAGTAGCTCTTTGTATTCGTCGAGCTTCATATTTTTGCTAAGATATTCGATCTTCATTCTGATCCATGCCATAAAACACATTCCTTGTTTGCTTATTATCTTACGTACTACGGAAAAGCTCGCTGTAGATCCATTTCATACGCGCGTCGACGTAGGTTTTCAGATGTTCAACGTAATGGTAATAGTTATCCTTATACTGCGGCCAGACGATATTGTTCATCAGCGTGGACTGATAGATCTTGTCGGCTTCTTCGTCGGCAAGGGTATCGACGAATTCGTTGATAGCGGGCATGAATTCCTCGGCGAAGACTGTTTTGGCACTTTCGATGAAATCCTCATGCTGCCAGCACGCCTTGAAGAAGGCTTTTTCGGTACGCATGAACCACCCCTCGGGATCAACGGTCTCGGATGAGATGCCGAAGGCGATGTCATAGTCCCAGACAGGACCCGCATGGATCTTCATGGACTGGCTGTCGGCGGGCTTATAGAAATACTGGCTTGTCTTGGCGCCGTCATGATTTTTGGAGATCTCTTCGATCCAGTATTTTCTGACGAGGGAATCCAGGTCGATATAATCGGTATAGGGCAGTCCGGTTTTGGGGTGAATGCCATCTTTACTGTACAGCGCCTGCTCCATATTCTCAAAGAGAGTGGCAATATACTCGACCTGCTCGTAGCTTGCGTATTCGGGGGATTTGATCACGTAATACGTTCCCTTGCTTGTGACAAAGCCGCTCGGTTCGTTCTGATAACGGTCCGCCATTTCCATTTCGACGATATAGCCACCCGTGATATCCTCGGGGTTTTCGACATCCGTCCAGTATTTCAGGGTGACACGGGAGCGGCTGCTTGCACCTGTGATCCTCGCGTACTTCATACTGCCGTGGCTTTCAGAGGGATCGAGATCCTTGATCGCGCCCTCAAGGTCGGCGATGTCGACACGCTCCTCTTCGATATCGATCTTTTCGGCGAGAAGAAAAGCGCCCTGATATTCACCGTTGACGAAGAAGTCGACGATCTCGCCTACGGGAGAATAGTCAAGTCCGACCTCAGCGCCGAGGTAGTAGGCAAGGGTGTTGCGAAGCATGGAGTTGTCGGGCACGTTTCCGATAAGCGCCCATTTCTTGCTTTTACCCATACCGAGAAGATCGGCTTTCTTTTCGAATTTGATGGAATAGCCCTTTTTGTCGGTGGAGTTCCACGTCCAGTTGCCGCGTCCCTTGATATAGGCGGTGCAGGGGGAATCGGGGTCGTTTTCGAGGGATTCGTAGTGGGTCTGCCAGCCGTATTTCAGCGCGACATCCTCACGGCAATCCAGAACGAAGGTACCGTACGCGCGCGTCTCTTTGGTTTTGTCGGCTTTTACCTCATCCAGCGTGCCGTAGCGTTCGTCGATCTCCAAATAAAGCGTGGGAGAATCCGAGCGGATGGCGACGATATGGTATTCCTCGCTGAAGATTGCGACGGTTTTGCCTTGGGGAGAGTCATTGGTAAAATCGGCGAAGCGCCCCGCACGGAGGTTATTCTTATTGTCCAGCTGATGGTAGACCACCTGACGGAGGTCGACCGAGGAGGGCAGGAGAAAATAAACGGTATCTTTCTGAATGACAGGATAAATATCGTAACGAAGCCCCGGGTTGTATTCGGCGGGAATCACGATCTTGGCGCAGTTAATGACCGAATCGGGAAAGAGATAATACGCATCGGGCAGCTTCAGAAGTCCGTTATCGGTGGTTTCGGGCGCGGTGGTTTCGGGGATCTTTACGGTAACGGTCGGGGTGGTGGAGACGGTGGGCGCACTCGATGCGTCGGTGTCTGTTTCGGTGTCCTCCCGGGAGGTTTCGGCGCTCACGGGGGGCGCGTCGGTGGAATCCGCTACGGTTGTGCCGTCATGCGGTGTACAGGCTGCCGAAAGAGTCAGGATCAGCAGCAATAAAAGAAGGAGTAACAGTTTTTTCATAAGTAAAGAGTAAAGCAACGGTATTCATAGAACACCGTTGCTTTTGTTCCGTCAGATTTCAAAGCCAGCGTATTTCAGGACAAGCTCGGAGAAAATGGAGTTTGCCCAGGCAAACCAAACACGGCTGAATTTATATTCATCGTTCGCGTCGATGCTTTCATGCATGAAATACGTGCCTGCATGAGAGCCGACCAGCATGGCGAGGATCTCTTCGATCTCTTTTTCGTCGCTCGAGGTCAGACCCTGAAGAGCAAGTGAGATCGGCCATACGTAACCGTGATCGGTGTGGGGCGAGCCGATGCCGTGAAGCACCTTGCCCGAGAAGTAGTAAGGATTATCTTCCGAAAGGATGAAGCGGCGGGTGTTCTGGTAAATGGGATCGTCTGCCGAGCAGTAGCCGAGATAGGGTGCGGAGAGCAGAGAAGGAACGTTGGCGTCATCCATCAGATTGTAATTGCCAAGACCGTCGGTCTCATAGGCGTAGATCTTACCGTACTTGGGATGATCGACGATACCGTAGGTCTTGATGCCGTTATCGATCTCGCCGCGGAGCTTTTCGGCGCGAAGAGCCAGCGCTTCGTCGGAATAGATCTCTCTCGCGATCTCGGCAAGATAACCGAGTACCACGACGGCATACATCTCAGAGGGAATGAGGTAGTTATAAATGCAAGCGTCATCGGAGGGACGGAAGCCCGACCAGGTCATACCGGTGTAGCCCACGGGTTCACCCTTGCCGCCGCGTGTCATGGTGTCGGAGGGCTTCCAGGGGTTGGGACGCTCAAAGGTATAGGGCGATTTTTCAGCGTGATACTGTTCGGTCTCCCAAAGGTCGAGAATGATCGAGAGCATATTCTTATACGCTTCGTCAAAATGTCCCGTTCTGCCGGTCTTCTTCCAGAATTTATACGCAATGAAGATCACCGAGCAAAGCGAGTCGACCTCGTATTTTCTTTCCCATACCCAAGGGGAGCGGAAGGTGATATCGTCACTGTGACCGCGGTCATTGTCGCATTCGTTGAAGGCGTTGGCGTAGGGATCCTTGGGAACGTAGATCGCATAGCGCTTGATCATCTTTTCGATGATGTCGGCAAGCTCTTCGTTCTCGGCGGCAACGGGGAGATAGTGGTGGACCTGTGCCGCAGAATCGCGAAGCCACATGGCGTGAATGTCGCCCGTGATGACGAAAGCGGAGCCGTCATCGAGCAGCTTGGTGGTGGTCTCGAGCGTGTTGGGATAGCACTTGGTAAAAAGAAGCGCAAGGTCATCGCGCTTCATTTCGTGAAGACGCTTGCAGACCTTGTCGATCTGATCCTTCAGAATGTGGGAAAATTCGTTGTTCATGGCATGATCTCCTATAATATGTAGGGTTTTGTTACTTCAGTATACCATACTCCGCCGCTCTTTGCAAGAGTTTTTTCCACTTTTTCGGGATTTATTCTTGGATGGCGGGAATGGGTGATAGGTAACGGAAGATATTCGGACTGCAGTACCGTGAAATCCGATGTGACGCGGATTCTAAAAAGCACAACATACAGCAACGGTTTTCGTGAAAAATGGATAAATATGACAGTTATTGTTTGTAAAATACAGCAATTGACATAAGGGCGTAAATGTGATATAATAAAAATGGTAAATAACAGACAAGGAGGTTGTAACATGGGCGTACGATTAAGCCTATTTACTATAGGAAACGTTTTAAAATGGGTGATGCTCTTGCTGACGGTGGCGGTGCTTTTGTTGAGCGTCGGCTGCGGTGCGGGGGATCCTGCCATTACCACTTCGGCAGATACCACCGATCTGAAAACGCCCGCGACAGAGACAACGGCGGTAAGCACACTCACAACGACCGTTCCCGTGAGCGAGGAAAAAGAGCCTTCGGCTGATCTGCCTCAGCGCGATGAGAGGGTCCTTCGGGAAACGGTCCTTTCGGATGCCGTCTCTCAGAATTGTATCACAAAAGACGCGGAAGCGGTGCTGTCATACGAAGCCTGTCTTGGCTATGACTGTCTCAAGACGTTCTCCTTTGACGAGGCTTTCTTTGAGACGAAGATGCTTGTGATCCTTCAGTTCACCCACGGAGGCACCTCTGATTTTGTGTGTGCTACCGATGTGGTGCTTGATAACGGTGTTCTCAAGGTGACGGCGGCATTGCTTGCCGATTCCGAAGATACCACTCAGCTTCTGTATTCGGCAGTCCTGCTTGAGATCGAAAAAGACCCGCTCTGGGGTGAGATCACGGCTGTTGACGTGACCTATCAAACGGCATACAGAGACGATCCGTAAAGAAAGTCAAACGCTCACGCAGTCCGCTATGCGGTCTGTGTGAGCGTTTTTGTATTTTGCGGGGAAATGCGCCCGATCCCTCTTGACTTTCTTTTCGCTTCGTGTTACAATGGGACGAATCAAAAAAGGGAAGCGGTGGCGCTGTGATCTATCATAAAGCGCCCGCGGTCGGTCAATGACAGACATAGACCGTGATGGAAGCGGAGTGTGATTCTCCCACGAGGCCGTCGCCGTGATTGTGATCGGGACTATCCGATCGCATAAGTCGAAATACTTGCCGCTTTCTCCCTGCACAGTGACACGCGGACTACCGGTCATTTTGCCACAGATCTCCTTGTGTGTGCTACCATTTCACACAAGATAGTTCTGCGCGCCAGTTTGCCGCCGTGGGCGGTTTTTTTATGCGAAAAAATTACGCGGTAAATCGGCGGGGTTCCTTTTTTCTTTCGAAAAGCGATTTTTCAAAAAAGAAAGGATGATGATCATGACATTGTTAAAACGCTTTTTCATTCTCACGCTTGCCCTTCTTCTCGTCCTCGTTCCCATGACTGCCTGCTCCGATGAGGAAGGCACGCAGGAGGAGATCACCGTTACCGTGAAGGTCATTCACAAGGATAAGTCCGAAAAGACCTTTACGATCGAAACAACCGCGACGACCTTGCTCGGCGCTCTTCAGCAAGAGGGTATCGTAGAGGGTGAAGATCAGACAGCGGGCTTCTATATCACCGCCGTTGACGGCGAGACCGCCGACTGGAGCGTCGATCAGGGATGGTGGTGCTTCACCAAGGGCGGCGCCATGATGATGACGGGTGCTGAGTCGACCAAGATCGCCGACGGCGACTGCTATGAGATCACCTATACGATCGGCTGATCTTACTCAAGGCGTGCATGACCGAAGAAGCGCCCACCTTCGGTTGTTTTCGCTGATCCTCTGTGCCTTGCTCGGCGCTTTGACCTTTGCTTTGAAGGTTGCCATGGCGACGCTTCCCAACATTGAGCCGGTAACACTGATGCTGATCCTCTGCGCGCTGGTCTTTGGTTGGCGCGCGATGGCAACGACAGCCGTGTACGTGTTACTGGAGGGACTCGTCTTCGGGTTTTCCACCTGGTGGATCCCTTATCTTTACGTATGGCCCTTACTCGTTGTGCTGACGATGGTATTCAGAAAACGGCAGAACCGTTTTTTCTGGGCATCGTTTGCGGCGGTATTCGGCTTTCTTTACGGCTTTTTGTTTCTTCCGGTCAATTATTTTGTCTATGATATGGCAAATAATCCCGGCGCGCTTCTTACCTATATTGCGAATGATATCCCCTTCGATACCATTCACGCGGTGTCGAATTTCGTTACGGTTCTTGTTCTGCTTCCCCCGTTGAGACGGGTGCTTCAGGCGATGACCGACAAGATCCGCGGCACCAAACGAGCGTGATCCCGACCCGCCTGCCGACTTTGGCAGGCGGGTCTTTCTCTTTTTTCAGGGGACTTGATTTTTTCATATTTTTTTGGTATACTGTAATCAGAAAAACGAGTGCCCGATCCCGTTTGGGTGTGGACTTTTGATACCCCGAAAAATGAAAAAGGGATGGAAAGAATATGAAACGCTCTGTATATCTCATACTGATCGCTATCTGCCTCTTGCTGACGGCATCTTTGCCCACGGTCTTTGCGGGTGAGGACGGGATCTCTCTTGTGGAATCGGGTAAGACCGTCTGGTCCTACCGTGTGACCGATACCAAGGGCTTTTCTCAGATGGATGCCGATTGGTACAAGCCCGGATATGATACCTCCTCCTGGTCGCGCGGTGTTTCGCCCTTCGGCGACCGTCTGCCCGGCGGCACCGATACGGGTTGGGCGGGCGATAAGCACGGGATCTTTCTTGTCACGACCTTTACGCTTGATGACATTCCCGAAAACACGTCTCTTGTTTTTCATATGTTTTACGATAATACCGCCTCGATCTATCTTAACGGCAGGCTGATCTTTGCCGAAAAGGGATGGAATGACAAAAGTGAGGATTTCGTCTTTTCAGCCGATACGCTTGTGATCGGCAAAAACACGCTGGCGGTCTCGCTTCTTGATGACGTTGGGGGCAGAGAATTTGATCTGACAGCCACGCTTCAGCTCTCCTCGGGAGAGGAGATCGAGCCGCCGATCTCGGAGGACGATATCCCCGTGACCGAGGATACCCCCCTTATCACGGCATCGAAAACGGTCTGGCAGTATCAGACGGTCACGACCGAGGGCTTTGGCGCCATGGATCCCGCATGGAAGACCGAGGGCTTTGACCGTTCCTCCTGGAAGCAGGGAACGGGTCCCTTCGGCGATTATCTGAAGGCGCAGAATGCCGCTCTTTCGGGTTGGCAGGGGGACCGTCACGGCATCTTTCTTGTGACGGCATTTTCGATCGAGGATCTCGAAGAAGCGCTGACAAAATCGTATTATCTTGAAATGTTTTATGACAATGGCGTTTCGGTCTATCTGAATGGGCTGAGGATTTATCAGAACAGCGGGTGGAGTACAAGCTACGAGACCATCGTAGTCTCCCTGAAAAATTCGCTGAAGGAAGGAAACAACCTTCTTGCGGTCTCGCTTCTTGATAATGGGGGCGCAAGAGAGTTTGATCTCTCACTCTTTATGACCGATAAAAAGCTGACTGTCGATCTTGAGGTGACCGATGAGGAGCTGGAAGAGGCGGGTCTTCCCGTTATCCGTATCGATACCGACAACGGCGACTACGTAAGATCGCGCCTGGAATACGTGGACGCAACGATGCGCTTTGACAATATGGATGCGTATCCCGATGAGGATCATCTTTACACCGAAGCCAAGGGCGGAAGAATCGAGATCCGAGGCAGAGGCAATTCCACCTGGAACAACGGCTATCCCGACGGCAAGCCGAACACCCTCGGCGGAGATACGCGCACACGCAAGGTGCCCTACAACATCAAGCTCGAGGAAAAGACCAATCTTTTCGGCATGGGTGTCAGCAAGAAGTGGGTACTGCTTGCCAACAATATGGACAAATCCAATCTGCGCAACAAGTTGATCTACGATCTCTCGGGCAGAATGGGGATGAACTATACCGAATCGGTCTTTGTCAATCTCGTTCTGAACGGCGAGTATATGGGCGTTTACGCGCTTTGTGAGAAGGTCGATATTGACCTCTTTGACGGCGCTGTGACCGATTTTGAGGATTATGCCGAGGATTTCGCCAAAGCTCTCGCCAAAGAAAAAGGCTATGACAAGGCATGGCGCTCGGCGTTTGAAGACGAGCTTTGCGAGAATCTCAGCTGGCTTACCGAAGAGACCTACAAGGGCTATCGGGTGTCCGATTACGTGGATCTCACGGGCGTTTCGACCAAGACGGGCTATCTTATCGAATATGACGGCTATGCCGACGAGGCGAGCTTCTTTACGACCAATCACGGCGTTCCTCTGAAGGTATCGAATCTTGAGGGGATCAAGTCCAATCCCGCGGTATTCAACGAGCTGAAGAATTATTTCAACGAATTTGAAGAGGCACTCTATTCCGAGACCTTCTACAACAGTAAGGGCAAGCATTACAGCGAATATCTTGACATGCAGTCCTTTGTCGATTATTTCATTCTGAATACCCTGATCCTGAACGTGGAGTTCGGATACAAGTCGATGTATATGGTACTGGGCGAGGACGGTAAACTGACGCTCGGACCTTGCTGGGACTATGACTGGTCGAGCGGCAATCCCTTCCTTGGGGCAAACGGTCAGTACAACCAATGGTACAATGATGGCAGAGCGGGAAACAACAAGTGGTACAGAAAGGCTTACGGAGATCCCTGGTTCGTTTCTCTTGTCCGCGAGCGCTATCTGACGCTCGGGGGCGCGATCGACGATATGATCGACTCGATGACATATTATGAAGACTATCTGAAGGCATCGACCGATCTTGAATACCGCAAATTCAAAGCCGATCCCTACGAGACCGATTTCAAGAGTCGCACGGGCGGCAGAAGCTTTGCCGATGAGGTCAAGCAGCTTCGCACCTTCCTCATTAACCGCAAGAATTGGCTTGATACTCAGTTTACCAAGCGCGATCCCGATATCGAGGGCTTCGGTATGGAACTCTCAAACCGCCTTACCCTTACGCTGTCGGGAAGCGGTGTGAAGAAGGGAACTGCTTTTGATTACAGTGTATCACAAAGTACAGGATCCGCTGTTCTTTCTTATTCCGCCTCTGACGGCGCTCGCATGAGGCTTTATGTGAACGGGCTTTTTGATAGCGAACAGTCTCGCTCTTCGGGAACGGTCTCGATCCCTCTTCAGTCACTGGATGAGGGTGTGAACGTTCTGACGGTGATGATCAGCCGTGACAACGGCACGGTGCTGTATCGCAATTATCTGTCTCTCACCCTGCCCGGGGAAAAACAGAAAGCGCCCGTGCTCGGCAGCTTTTTACCGGGCAGTGACGAAGAGGAGACCCCTGAGACTCCGGTGATACCCGAAACAACAGTGAAGCCTGAAGAACCGATAACGCCCGAGACAACGGTGAAGCCCGAAGAACCGATAACGCCCGAGACAACAGTGAAGCCCGAAGAACCCGACGTGCCGACCCCTTCCGTCGATGAAAGAATGCTTCAGAGTGATGCGCTTGACATATATCTTCAGACGAAGACCGAGCGTGACGGCGATACTGCGCTGCGCCTTGTATTTGTTGCTGACAGAGACTATCTTTTCCAATTTGAATTTCTTGACGTGACGGTTGCGTTTAAAACCCAAAATGGCAGCAAGACCTACCGCGGCAAATTGGCGCTCAGCAATTCGAGCTATACGCTCTGCCGATATCTGACTGCCGAGGATTACCGCTATACTGCGGCATCGGGCGATCTTCTCTTTGGTAACGCCTTTACCGATATCCCGAACGGCATTCTCACAAGCGTCAGCGTGACCGTCAAGGATCAAACGGGAGAGACACTTCTTCAAAATGAGATAGCGATGGCGCCGTGAATGACTTTATATTGATAGATCGACGGATCAGGAGGGATCTATGGCGGATATTCTTTTCAAAACAGACGAGCATATTTTTTCGTACCGTGTCGGAGGGCTTCTGATCCATAACGGCAAGGTACTGATGCAAAAGGCGGCAGGGGATGACGGCTATGCCTTTATCGGCGGCCACGTTGCCTTTGGCGAGACGACAGCCGAAACGATCGTCAGAAAATTCAAGGAAGAGATCGGCGCTGATATCAGGGCGGAAAGACTCATTATGGTGAACGAGAATTTCTTTTCCTGGGGCGATCGCCCCTGTCAACAGATCAATTTCTATTATCTGGTTTCTTTGCTGAATGAAGCTCAGATCCCGCTTGACAGGGATTTCAAGGCACTTGATGAGCTTGGCAACGAACGGATCGAGCTTGATATGTGCTGGATACCGCTTGAAGAGGTAGCGAGCAAAAATATCTATCCGCCAAATGCCAAGGAATTCATCGTGAACGTTCCCGATGAGATCGTG